>JAEWKB010000013.1 GCA_023386255.1 Bacteroidota bacterium | reverse complement strand
GGGCAACACTATGTTCATTGGCTAAATCCATTTGCAAAGGCAGGAAATTTGAGTCTTCAGTTGCGGCAGCTTCCTTCAGCCGTTGAAGATTGCGCGATGTTGCGGCTATTTTATCGCCTTTAGCCAGTAATTGTTTAATAAAAATTAACCCGAATCCTTTTGAGGCTCCTGTAATGAACCATACTTTTTTATCTGTATTCATATTTTATAAATTTAATTATTATAATCTGTTGAGAATGCAACTTCTTTTGCTGCTTCCAGTTCTTTGGTAAGTGTTTCGGCCTTCGCCACAGCACGCTTATAGGCGTCACTACCAAGATACAGGCGCAGCGGTGGTTTTTCTTCAAAAGCTGTTTGTATCATGGCTATAGCCGCTTTTTCAGGATCACCGCCCTGTTTACCGTCCAGCTGCAGCAGCCTGTTTTGAGCCTCACGCATTGCACCGTAGTCATCAATACGTTTTTGAGCTATAACTATGGAATCTTTATCAAGGAAACTGGTGCGGAAACCGCCTGGTAATACTACGGTGGCTGTAATACCTAATTCGCGCACATCTTCTGCCAACACTTCGGTAAGGCCTGTAACCGCAAATTTTGTAGCAGCATATGCAGCCCAGCCGGTTGTAGCTGCCAACCCTGCAATAGAAGAAATGTTGATAATGTGGCCGCTTTTTTGTGACCTCATGTATGGCAGTACGTTCCGTATTACGTTAATGGTTCCGAAAACATTAATGTCGAAGCTGTTACGTATCTCTTCATCCGACAGTTCTTCGAGGCTGCCGCCTATGCCGTATCCTGCATTGTTTACAGCCACATCAAGATGGCCAAAAAATTCAACAGTTTTGGCAATAGCATCTGACACGGAAGTATTATCTGCCAGGTTAACGTTAAGCGCCAAAAGGTTTGGGTTTGGGCCCCCTGCAGCTTCAATAAGCAATTGAGGGTTACGGGAAGTTGCTGCTACTTTTTGCCCTGTGGCAAGCAGCTGCTTTACAAGTGCCAGCCCCAGCCCTCTAGAAGCGCCGGTAACCAGCCAGATTTTTTGTTTTTCAGTTTGCATAGTAGTACTGTTTTATTACAGTACAAATGTAGGCAGCCTTTACGGCTTACTTCTTACACTATGCAAACCATTACTTGCAAAAATCAAACACTCCTAAATTTTGACGGTGTAACTGATGTTAGCCTCTTAAAAAAGTTATTGAAGTGTGCTGCCTCTTCAAAGCCAAGGCTGTTGCTTATTTCAGATATATTCCAGTCAGTATGTTTCAATAATGCTTTAGCTTCGGCTACCAGTCGTTCGGCAATAATAGAGGTTGTGGTTTTGCCTGTAGTATTTTTTATGGCACGGTTCAGGTGGTTTACATGTACGGCAAGGCTTTCGGCAAAATCACTGGCCGAGCGCATTGTGAACCGCTGTACCGGCGTTTCTATAGGGAACTGGCGCTCCAGCAGTTCATTAAAAATAGCAGTAATACGTGAGTTAGCATTAGGATGGTCATAAAGGTTTTCTACAGGCTCAGTCTTTAATGCTAAGTGTATCAATTCGTTGAGGTAGCTCCTAAGCAGGTCGTACTTAAAGGTATATTCAGAGTTTATTTCATCCAGCATCTTCTCAAATACCCCTGCAATGGCTTGTTCCTGGGCTTCATTAAGTACATACGAAGGTTTTCCGCCAATAGCAAACATTGGCAGGTCCTGCAGGCTTCCTTTCATTCTTTCAGTAAAAAACGATTCGGTGAATATGCAAAAATACCCTGTAGTGTTTCCGGAGACAGACTCCCATGTATAAGGCACCCGTGGATTGAAAAATAGTAGTGTAGTCCCGTCTGTTTCAATGCTCTTGTCAGCATAGTGGTAGCGGTTCCGACCGCGTATCAGCGTAATCTTGTAGTAATCACGGCGGGCATACCTTACGGGTGTGTCAGTATTTAAACAATCCTCCAGCCTAAAAACATTAAAGTGCCCTATCTGGCTGTTAAGGTTTTCAGGAAGCGGCTTACGCTTGTGCTCATAAAATTCTTTAAGTCCTTCGGTTTCCATAATTGCGAATTTCAAACAAAGGTATAAAAAAATAGCCTCATCATGAGGCTATAGTAAAAATGAATTTTTATATTGCGGTTACTCCTTTATAAGCTTTAGCTGCTTAGATCCACTCTCAGAAAATGCATGTAAAATGTACGGGCCTGCCGCAAGGGCATTAAGGTTTACTTCAGCATTTTCAGTGTCTGTTTCTTTATTTAGCACAAGCTGCCCTGTTATATTATAAATTTTTATGCTGGTAATTTTATCAGTTGCATTTATATTAATTATATCTTTTACAGGGTTAGGATAAGCTTTAAAACCTGCAATGCTGAAACCGTCTGAGCCTGTCACTGCTTCAGTAGTAAAAGGAGATATGGTCCAGTCACTCCAAACAGGCCCACACAGTGCACGGGTAAAAAAGTAGTAAGTTGTTTGCTCACTAAGGCCTGATAGTTCAACTGATGTACCCGGATAAAAACTTCCTTCCGCCGGTGGTGTACTTGTTGTGGCGTAAGCATATTGATACACATTAAAAATGCTGATAGTGCCTCCCGTAGGCGGCCCCCAGCTTGCTGTAGCGCTGTCGGCTGTTATATTATCAATAGATATGCCCGATGGTGTGCCGCAAACGGCTTTTTCAATAACTATATCATCAAGATAAATGTTACTCTGGCTTGCAGGGCCGGCGTGGAAACCAAAATAAAAAGTGCCGGTTGACGGAGCCGGATAGAGTTCAATATTTTGTATTGCCGGTTCGGTTCCCGATAGAGTATGGGTGGTAAATGTTTGTGCTGAAGCCAGGTCCGGTGCGGTGCCCATGGTTAGGGTAAGGGTCTCAGTTGCAGCGTTGCTGTTATTGCCATACCTGTAATATATATGGTAAAAAGTTCCCGCTACCATGTCAACACCGGGCATAAAAAGCCATGCAACAGTCTCATCGTTATTCCCGTTATATTGCAACGTATTGCTTGTAAAGCCGTTGCCGGGGTTGTTTGCGGTTGCCCAAGTTCCGCTGCTGCCATTGTTTACTAAAGTTACACAGGCAGGCAATGCGGGGGCGGTAACCGACTCAAAATCTAATGATACTATACCCGGCTCACAATCCTGGGCATAAGTGCAGGCAGCAACTAGTACTGCTGTAAGTAAAGTAATTTTTTTCATAGTGCATATTTTTTGGTTATTAATGCTAATGTATGAAGTTAAATTACATGTTTACAGCATGTTGATGTTTTAAAACAAAATTGTAACGAAATGTGAGATTAAGTTTTTTGTAAGAAACTTTTAATATTAGCTGCTTCGTCTTGGCCTGTTACTGCCTGATCCTGGATTACGGCTGTTGTTGCCGCGGTTAAAATTCCTTGGATTGTTGCGGGTATTTGCAGGTTTTCTGCTGTCAATATTGTTCTTCAGCGGGGTTGGAGGTTTAGGCAGGCTTGCTTCCTCTGTTTTGCTTGAAGGCTCAATAAGTGTGTTTAGTTCCTTAATTTCAGCAGGAGTGAGTTCGCGATAACGCCCCACAGGCACATCAAGCGATATATTAATAATGCGGATGCGTTTTAGTGCTGTAACTTCATATCCCAGATACTCGCACATGCGGCGTATCTGGCGGTTAAGCCCCTGCGTAAGCACAATACGGAATATGTATTTGCTTATTTGTTCTACTTTGCACTTGCGGGTTACTGTGTCTAAAATAGGCACGCCGTTGCTCATGCGCTGTATAAACCTGTCAGTAATAGGTTTATCAACCGTTACCACATATTCTTTTTCGTGATTATTGCGGGCTCGCAGTATCTTGTTTACAATATCACCATCGTTGGTCATAAAAATGAGGCCTTCGCTGGCTTTGTCAAGGCGGCCGATTGGGAAGATGCGCTTAGGGTAATTTATGTAATCAACAATATTATTCCTTACCTCCTGGTTGGTGGTACATTCAATGCCAACAGGCTTGTTAAAGGCCAGATATATAAGCTTCTCTTTTACAGCCCCAACCAATTTACCGTCAACACGGACTTCATCTTCAGGACTTACTTTGGCTCCCATTTCAGCCTGTTTGCCGTTAATTGCCACACGTCCTTCCTCAATAAGCCTGTCGGCTTCGCGGCGGGAGCAGTAACCGGTTTCAGAAATGTACTTGTTGAGGCGCTTCAAATCTTCCATAATGCAAAGGTACGGATTATAACGTGTTATTTTGCGCAAGGAAAGGCCTACACAGCCACTTCTTTACCGAAAATGAAATTGTATATTTTTTTGTACAGCTTGTCGTCATGCAGGCTGTGACCCAGTCCTTTAGTTACTACAAATTCGGCATCAGGCCATGCTTTAGCAATTTTTTCGCCTTCTTTAAAAGCCACAACTTCGTCATCCACATCATGTGCCAAAAAACCTTTAGCTTTAATTTTAGAGGCAAAAAGGCTGCCTGAAAATTCTTTGGTCTTAATCCTGAAGTGCTTTATAAAATGGTTTTCCAGCAGGTTGCTTACTTTTTTATTAAGCCCCAGCATGCCCTTGTAGTTGTTCAAAATTGTGTCAAGGTCGCACGGGGCTCCCAAAACTACCATTTTCTCTATACTGTCGGTCGGGTAGTGCGACTGGTAGTACAATGCTGTAGCACCGCCAAGGGAATGGCCTATGAGCACTTGCGGGTGGAACTTTTCAACTATTATGTGGATAAACTCCGCATAACGCGGAATGTTGAACTCGGTACCTGATGAGAGCCCATGTGCGGGTGCATCTATAGCTATAATGGTACTGCCAGACTTGCGGAGGTACTTTAGTAACTGTTCCCAGCGCGATGTGTTGCTTTCCCAGCCGTGTACCAGCAGTATCTTATTTTCGTTTCCTTCCCAGGTATACATCTGGAAAATCAAATCCTCATGCGTTAGTACTTCAGCACCGGCGGTTTGCAGCACTTCAGGCAGTTGGTCCTTTGCCAGCCGGCCATCACGCGGTTCGCTAAAAAATTTATAAGCAAGCTTAGCCGCTTTAGCAGGATTAACATAGCTAAGGGTGTTGATGTATAACCCTACGCTCTTTTTTATAATAGTTGAAACCAGTTTCTGCATGAGGCAAAAAAATCCCGCCGGAGCGGGATTAGTATTATATGTTTGCGAACAGTTGTTCCATTTTTTCTCTTTCTTCGTCAGCAAGTGAGCTGTCTACAAGTATCCTTCCGCTATGCTCGTCAGTTATGATTTTTTTGCGTGACGCAATCTCCATCTGCGTTTGCGGCGGTATGGTAAAGAATGAACCTGCTGATGCGCCCCTTTCAATAGAAACTACTGCAAGGCCGTTCCTTACGCTGCCGCGGATCCTTTTATAAGCAGCAAGAAGTCTTTCTTCAATCATGCCCTGGTATTCGGCTGACTTTTCAATAAGGAAATTTTCTTCTTTTTCAGTCTCGGCCATAATGGCATCAAGCTCTGATTTTTTGTGCTGAAGGTGTGTCCTTTTAGAGTCAAGCTTCTCTTCGCTCTGTGTAATAACCTCTTTTTTATGCTCTATAGAGACTTTCATTTCTTTAATGTGCTTTTCTGCAAGCTGTATCTCAAGCTCCTGGAATTCAATTTCCTTGCTTAGTGAGTTGAACTCGCGGTTATTGCGCACATTCTTTTGCTGTTCAGTATATTTTTTAATGGCAGCGTGGTGCTCATCAATGGCATTCTTTTTTTCTTTAATCTGGTCATTTATCGACTCCAAATCACTTTTTAGCTTTTCAAGCCTTGTGCTTAGTCCTGCCACTTCATCCTCAAGGTCTTCCACTTCAAGAGGAAGTTCGCCCCTTACGTTCCTGATTTCGTCTATTCTTGAATCAATTAACTGTAAATCATAAAGTGCCCTTAGCTTGTCTTCTACACTTAGTTCCTTGATGTTCGCCATAATTTATAAGTACTTAACTGGATTTGTATTTTCTTCCGATAAAATGAATGCAAAATTAGGGATTTTTTTCGTAAGATAATCAACTATATAATTTTTTGTATAGCGCTCGCTTTCATAGTGTCCTATATCAGCTAAAAGCAGCTTTCCTTCTGCTTCATAAAACTGGTGGTACTTCAGGTCGGCTGTCAGGAAAACATCAGCACCTGCGGCAATGGCATTCTTAATGGCAAAACTGCCTGAGCCGCCTAAAACAGCAACTTTTTTTATCTGTTTGCCGGTAAAGGCGCTGTGGCGTATGCCCGGCGCACCCATCTTTTCCTTTACAAATTTAAGGAACGCTATTTCATCCAGAGGCTGTTCCAGTTCGCCTGTCATGCCCAGGCCAATATTCTGGTGGCTGTTATTAAGGGTGTATATTTCATAAGCTACTTCCTCATACACATGATTGCTGAAGAGTGCCTTTAGGATTTTGCTTTCCAGGTGTCTCTCAAAAGTAACTTCAATTTTTATTTCTTTAGTCTCGGTAAATTCACCACGCGTACCCACTACAGGATCACTATCTTCATTACCCTGATACGTTCCAAAGCCCTGGCTGTTGAAGCTGCAATTGTCATAATTGCCAATGCTGCCTGCCCCGGCATCAAAAAGTGCGTTGCGCAGCTGCTCATGATTTTCGGGAATGGTATAGGTAACCAGTTTGCGTATGAAGCCTTCTTTAGGGACAAGCACCTTTGTATTGATTAGTCCCAGCGCATTGCAAAATATCTTGTTCACGCCCTTGTTATGGTTGTCAAGCGCGGTATGTACGGCATATAAGGCAATATCATTTTATATTGCTTTAATAACGGCACGCTACACATAATTTTTCCCTGTTATCATTTTCAGCCCGGAAAAAAGTATAGGATGGAAACATAC
>JAEWKB010000263.1 GCA_023386255.1 Bacteroidota bacterium | reverse complement strand
CTGGAGCATCGTGCTCTTAAGGAGTTTATGGACACTGAAAGCAGCTTCGTTTTGGCATTGGGCGGGGGTACTCCGTGTTATGCAGGCAATCACGAGTTCCTCAGGCGGGATGACGTAGTGTCGGTGTACCTGAAGGCAGGCATACCTGAACTGGTAAACCGATTAAGGGAACAGGATAAGCACAGGCCTTTAGTGGCCGGACAGGGACATGATGAGCTTGAAGAATTTATAGCAAAGCACCTGTTTGACCGCAGCTGGTTTTACCACCAGGCAAAACACGTTGTAAAGGTTGATGGCAAACTTCCCCAGGATATAGTAAACGAAATTATGAGCCTGTACTAACTCAGGCAGGCATATTCTTCCTCTTCGCCAAAAACTACCTGTATATGCTCCTGAAGCGATGTTGAAAGTGATAAACCTTTAAAATCGGCTTTTACTGGGTATTGCTTGTGGTTGCGGTCAACCAGCACGGCAGTCTTAAACTTTTTAAGCGGCACCTCCAGAAAGTGCTTCACGCCATAAATAAGCGTTGTGCCACTGTTCAGTACATCATCTGCCAGTACAAGGCATTTGTTCGCGTAGGCTTCAGGTGCCAATGACGTTTCCACTTTATCCTGCGGCTGCTGCTTATTAATTTTAACCTCACACAGTGTTACTTTCAAATCAGATATATTTTGAAGTTCAATCGCAAGTTTTTCGGCAAAAACAAAGCCATTCTTAGCAATCCCTGCAATCACCACCTCTTCCTCATCAGAAAATGTTTCATATATCTGGTAGGCTATGCGCCTTATTTTGTGTTCTATCTCCTGTTTGGTAAGGATAATGTTCATTGTGTTTATTTAGCTGTTCAAATATAAGCATTAATCCCAATCATTGCTGTCTTCAGTGTCAAGGCCGTAATCATCAAGCTCCCTGCGGTCTTTTTTGGTTGGCCTGCCCGTCCCTTTGGCCCGGTAGTGCTCTTTGCTAAGCTTCAGCATCTCCAGGTGCTCAAAAGCTTCGGCCGGGGTTTCGTCTTTCCGGTAAATGTCAACAAGTTTAGGCCCCACCCGGTTAGCGGGTATGTCCAGTACTGTAAGTATATAATTTATCTGGTCTCTTCGTACGGTAATCTTGTCTGAAGGGAATACTTCTCTCGACGGCTTAGCCTGTTGCCCGTTTATAGTTATATGCCCTTTTTGGCAGGCCTGCGTAGCAATGCTGCGGGTTTTATAATAACGTGTGCACCACAAATATTTATCAATCCTCATACTATTTCGTCAAATTCGTTGTTATAAAGCCATACAAAAATAAAGTAAAATCGTATCTTGCGCCATTAAAAAAATTAAAATGAAAGGATTTTTAAAAGTATTTTTTGCAGTAGCTATAACCGGCTTTTTTACAGCCTGCAAACAGGACGACGGCAATGCACCCGCACCGCCCCGCGACTATGCAGTGCAGTATGCTGTGGAAAAAGTAGCTATTGATGAATTTTTGGATACTCATTACATTGAAGTTGATGCCAATTATAATGTAACTATCGGCGCTCTTGATGCCGGGCATACAGTTTCGATAAGAAACCAGGCACTATACCCTTTACAACAACATACGGTGGTAAGCAACAATGTAACCTATCAGGTATACTACCTGAAGTTTAATGAAGGAGTAGGCGAAAACCCTACAAGGGCCGATAACATACTGGCTGCTTACAAGGGGCTTACTTTAAATAATGAGCTTACGGTTTTTGACCAAAACCCTTTCCCTCAAAATTATTCTTTGCTGTCTGACGCTATATTAGGCTGGCAGGAAATAATCCCTATGTTTAAAACAGGTATTTACAATAATACAAATCCTCAGGATCCGGCAAGTTTTTCTGATTATGGGGCAGGAGTTATGTTCCTTCCGTCAGGCCTTGCGTACTATAATAGCGCGCTGCCAACTGTTGGCGCCTATACCCCCATGATCTTCAGCTTTAAGCTTTATGATCTTGAATATCTGGATACTGACGGTGACGGTATATTGAATAAAAATGAGAAAAGTCCTGACCCGCTTGTTACTGATATAGCTGATTATGACAGTGATGGCGATGGGAAGCCTAACTATCTTGATACTGATGATGATAACGATGGCTACCTTACTAAAACAGAGATAGGCTACACGAGCGGTGATCCTCTTGACTATAGTACAATACAGGATTGCGGCGGACAGACCACAGGAACAAAAAAACATCTTGATCCTGCATGCCACTAATATCAACTTATAACATAAAAAATCCCGCTCACTGAGCGGGATTTTTGTTTCTATCTAAAGAAAAATTTATTATTTCCTCTTGATCACTTTTTCAACGGCCTCTACAATAGCCTGGTTGTTTAGTTTGTATTTTTCCATAAGCTGGTCAGGCGTGCCCGATTCTCCAAAGCTGTCATTTACTGCAACAAACTCCTGTGGTGCCGGATTGTTTAATGCCAGCGTGCGCGCTACACTCTCACCAAGGCCACCAAGTATGTTGTGCTCTTCAGCAGTAACAACACAGCCTGTTTTAGCAACCGATTTAAGTATGGCTTCTTCGTCAAGTGGTTTTATAGTGTGTATGTTTATTACTTCAGCTGATATACCTTTAGCTTCCAGCGCTTCCGCGGCAACAAGCGCTTCCCAAACAAGGTGCCCTGTAGCTATAATGGTAACATCGGTACCTTCAGTAAGCATTACTGCTTTACCGACTATAAACTCACCGTTTTCAGGAGTAAAGTTAGGTACAGCAGGACGCCCGAAACGCAGGTAAACCGGCCCGTGATGCTCAGCAATGGCAATGGTTGCTGCTTTTGTCTGGTTATAGTCGCAGGTATTGATAACCGTCATCCCCGGAAGCATTTTCATCAATCCTATATCTTCAAGTATCTGGTGTGTTGCACCATCTTCACCAAGGGTTAAACCTGCGTGCGATGCACATATTTTTACGTTCTTGTCTGAGTAAGCAACACTCTGGCGAATCTGGTCATAAACCCTTCCTGTAGAAAAGTTGGCAAATGTACCTGTATAAGGAATTTTGCCGCCTATGGTAAGGCCTGCCGCCATGCCTATCATGTGGGCTTCGGCAATACCAACCTGGAAGAAACGTTCAGGGTGGTTCTTCTTGAAGTCATCCATTTTAAGCGATCCGATAAGGTCGGCACAAAGTGCTACTACATTTTCATTTTTTTGGCCCAGTTCGGTAAGGCCTGCCCCAAAACCGGAGCGTGTATCTTTATTTCCTGTATTTGTGTATTTTTTCATATCAGCCCCCTAACCCCCGAAGGGGGAATTCCTATTAGGGGTAAATAGGATTTACATATTTAATCGTTAACTTACTCCCCCTTTGGGGGATGGGGGGCTTTAATAGTCCCCCAATGTTACTGCGTTCTGCTCAAAAGCTTTGGCAAGCTGCTCATCGTTTGGTGCTTTGCCGTGCCATGCATGGGTGTGCATCATGTAATCAACGCCGTTACCCATTTCGGTATGAAGCATCACTGCAACCGGCCTTCCCTGGCCTGTTTTAGCTTTGGCTTCGGCCATGCCGGCTAAAATTGCTTCAAGGTTATTGCCCAGCTGTATTTCAATAACATCCCATCCGAAGGCAATAAACTTGGCGCTTATACTGCCCATGTTCAATACTTCATCGGTTGGCCCGTCAATCTGCTTGCCGTTTACATCAATAGTAGCAATCAGGTTATCAACTTTGTAAGCTGAAGCATACATAATAGCCTCCCAGTTCTGGCCTTCCTGAAGTTCGCCATCACCATGAAGCGAATATACCAGGTGGTTATCATTATTAAGTTTTTTGGCTTGTGCGGCGCCTACGGCAACACTCATCCCCTGGCCAAGTGAGCCTGAAGCGATCCTTACACCCGGAAGCCCTTCATGTGTGGTAGGGTGGCCCTGAAGCCTGGAGTTGATGTGGCGGAAAGTGGCAAGTTCGCTAACCGGGAAGTATCCGCTGCGGGCAAGCACACTGTAAAATACAGGTGAAATGTGGCCGTTCGACAGGAAAAAGATGTCTTCGCCTATGCCGTCCATGTCCCAGCTTTCCTTGCGCTCCATGATTACCTGGTATAGGGCAACCATAAATTCGGTACAGCCAAGCGAGCCGCCCGGATGGCCGGAGTTTACCGCGTGTACCATACGAAGGATGTCCCTCCTTACCTGAATAGTTAAATCGTTAAGTTGTTGTGTGTTAGGCTTCATTGTAATAGTTAAAGTTAAACAGGGGCAAAAGTAGTTTTAATTTTTGCGTTGGGCAAAAATTTCCATCTGTAAATAAAAAAAAGAGGCTTTAGCCTCTTTTATTATTGGTAGGGTGGTTTATATCATGATACTACGATAGTAACATTTGTGCCCGAGGTAATCCATGTAATTGTAACGCCGTTGCCGCTCGCAGAATACATTGGCCCCTGAAACGGGCCTATATGTCCCGAAATGAGTGAAAATGTTGGTGATCCCGGTTTATAAATATTGAATTTTATGGATGCCCACATCTGGTTATTTCCGTTTCGGGCAAAAGCTGCAGCACCTGTTACAACGCTGAAAGAGCTCCAGTTAGCGGGGTAATAATCCCACGTGCCGGGCAGAAGGTAAAAAGGGAGCCCAGTGTTGGAAGGATCGTTATATAATACATTAGAATAAGGGCCCTGTGTTACAAGGTTGCTTTGCCGGTACAGCGGGAACCCGTAAGTGGGTATTATAGCTGATGTTGGCGTTGTAGTCATCATGTAATCCAGGTAATAGGGTGTATTATTAATAATTTTGAGCTGCCTGGTGCTTGCGGTTACAGTTATGCTTGCAATAACTGCAATTATGGTAAGTATTTTTTTCATCTTAATTCAGTTTAGTATTAAGGTTAATTATGCGTTGTAAGTGTACATCCAGTGCCTTGTTTATTATTTCGGCATCAGTAGCGGTTTCAGTAATTTCTTCGTTATTACGGGTAATGTACAGCCTGGAAGCCGCTACAAGTTCTTTGGTTGCAAGTTCACGGCTGTTGTCATCATTTGCCATGCCTACAGCCGTAACCATGCGCTCAAATGATTTCATATCATCTGTTTTAGCAATTGCATTCTGTTCTATGTCACTTGTTTCGTTACTGTCGCACGACCACAAAAACGAAGAAAGCAACACTGTTAATATTAAAAATTTTTTCATTGTCGGATGTTTCCCCAGTGCGTAATTGCTTAAGGCTGCTGGTTTTGGAACAGGTTGTTTATCAGCCCTTTGGTGTGTCCGGATACAGGATTAAAGTTAAGAAAGGAAGGTGATGAATTTAGATTTAATTATGATAATTTAACTTAAATTTTACACTTTATCTAAATATGAAATAAACTTAGTTATTTTCTGCAATCATTTATTTATCAAACAATTACAGTAAAGGTGTGATTTAGATTAAAATACTTCCAGGATAAGGTAAAGAGCTAAAAATATAACTCCAGCACCCAGAAGAGCATCAACAAATCTGGTTTCGGCAGAATTTTTATAATTTGTGTATGACTTAAATGTTTTGCCTGAATTTATAGTAAACCCTGTCTGCAGCATAACGTAAAGATGTGCCTATAAAACAAATTATATCACCTAAAAAAAATCGTACATAATCAAAATTAAAACGTAACCTGTTTAAGTTCATTCTCAAGTATAAAGTATTTTGTCTTTTCAAAGCCAGAATTTTCTGTTATTGCAACTGATGGATTTTTCTCAAAAATAAACCGTATAAAATCTTTTCTGTTTAAATCAAGTCCATCTGCCCGTTCAATAAC
>JAEWKB010000261.1 GCA_023386255.1 Bacteroidota bacterium | reverse complement strand
AGCTATAACACCATTGAATGCCTTGCCGCCGCTAAGGCTCACAAAGCCGTACTTGCCGTTGCTGCCCGCGTACCATACCTTATCCCCGTCTATAGTAAGCGCCCTGATGCTAATCTCATCCTGAAGGAGCGTATCGGCAGTAACCGATGTAAAAGAAGGTTCATGGTTTACATCTTCCTTGCAGGAAATAAACAGCGGTATAAGCAGTAACAGCAGGCTTTTCTTCATGTTTTGATGGTTTTAAGGCTAAGATAAGAAATACAGCCTTTATACTCATTCCATTTTAAGATAAGCCCTAAACTATTTAACGTTTACACACTCCTGCCCTTCCCGTCGAGCATGTATATCCATATCATGCGCGACAGCCTGAAGTTAAAGGTACTGAGCACTACCGCAAGTATGGCAATGGTGGTAAGGATGACTGCAAATTCTCTTGTAAAGAACTGGATGATAATGAATACTGCTATCATTTCGGCCACGGTAAGCGCGTAGCTTACATACATGGAGCCGAAGAAGTAGCCTGTCTCCTTTTCAAATTTATGGCCGCAGCTGGGGCATTGATCGTTCATGCGCGGCATGCGGAAAAGCAGCGGGTTCCCTTTTTTACTGAACACTTTGCCGTGGCTGCACTTGGGGCATTTTTCCCCGAAAATATCTACTATAACTGACATGATCTTTTTTTATACAAATTTACACCGACTTTTCAGCTGATGCGTTAGAACAATTACGCACATTTTTGTACTTTTAGGACATATTCTTTACGTATGAAAAACATTCCCATCCTCAATATAAAACAGTTCAGGCAAAATGATGTCACGGACTTTTATGCCAACACGCTGGAAAACCATCTTGCTACAGCGCATAAAGATATTGAGCATCCGCACTCGCATAACTTCTACCTGTCGGTACTATTTACGCACGGGTCGGGGCTGCACGAGGTAGATTTCAGCAGCTATGATGTAAAGCCGGGGGCATTATTTTTCCTGAACCCGGGCCAGACGCACCACTGGGAATTATCGGCAGACACTAAAGGTTACGTTTTCTTCCACACACAGGAATTTTATGATGTAAACTTCACGCAGAAGAGCATCCATGACTATCCGTTCTTTTATAGCCTTTATAATCCGCCGTGCCTGTATCTTGAGGGAGAGGCTTCAGCAGCTATTACAAGTTTATTTAGTCAACTGCTTGAGGAAAGTACAGTGCGTAAACCACTGCAGCAGCATAAAATACTGGCACTGGTCGACCTCATCTATATTGAAAGTACGAGGGTATATATTGAAGAGGTTCCAACGGAAGGAAGCAATAAAAACAATTATTACATTAAATTCAGGCAGCTGGAGGATCTGGTAGAAAAGCACTTCAGGAGCATAAAAGCCCCCTCAGGCTATGCAGAAATGATGAACATGAGCTCTAAGCACCTAAACCGCATAACCCAGGCTGTAGCAAGCAAAAGCGCCGGTGATGTAATATTGGAACGCGTGCTGCTGGAAGCCAAAAAGCAACTGGTACTGCAACGCGGCACCCTGAATGAGATAGCTTATGACTTAGGGTACGAGGACTACGCGTACTTTTCCCGCATCTTTAAAAAAGGTACAGGTGTAACGCCGAGCGAATTTAGCCGAAGATACCGTGCGGGTAATTAACCCTGCTGTTCAGGGCTTAGTTTACTACTCTTACGGCTGAAGCCAAAGTACACCAGCAGGCCTATAAGCAGCCATACGCCGAACCATATCCAGTTAGATAATGCCATGCCTGTAAGCAAGTAACAGCATGATACGAGCCCCAGTAGTGGGATAAGCGAGAGGTTCTTCCTGAAAGCTACCACAGCCATTACAATACAAAACAGGAAGAAAATGACCATTGCTACCTGATTGGTAGTATCTTCACCCGTGAGAGTTAGTGTATCAATAAAATAATTTGGGAACAGAATGTATATTAGTGCGGCAGCAACCACTACAATAAGCGGGAAAATGAACTTTGAATTGATATAAGGTATCCTGAACTTACCTCGGGTTTGCCTTTCGGCAAGTTCTTCCTCACTTTGTGGAGACAGCACCAATACGCCGCCGCATACCAATACAAATGCAAACAAAGTGCCTATACTGGTAAAGTCGAGCACAAAGTTCTCATCAGTAAAAAATATTGGCAGGCCAACTACCAGCCCGGTTATAATAGTAGCAAAGCCGGGAGTTTTGTATTTAGGGTGTATAGACGAAAAGCGCTTAGGCAGGAGGCCATCGCGGCTCATGGTCATCCAGATGCGGGGCTGCCCCAGCTGGAAAACCAGCATAACGCTTGTCATGGCCACCACAGCGGCAATAGAAACTATGAATAGCATCCACTTCACCTCTTTAAGCGCAAATATTTCGGCCAGCGGATCGCTCACCCCAAGCAGCTCGTAAGATACCATGCCGGTAAGTACTAAAGCCAGTATTATATACAGTACAGTACATATCACCAATGAGTAGATCATCCCTTTCGGCAGGTCGCGCTGCGGGTTCTTAGATTCTTCGGCAAGGGTAGATACGGCATCGAAACCTATATATGCAAAGAACACCGCCGATACACCGGCCATTACTCCGCCGAAGCCGTTAGGCATAAAAGGTGTCCAGTTGTCAATATCAACATAAAAAATACCAACAGCAATAACAAGCACTATAATAAGAAGCTTTATCACCACCATGGCGTTACTGAAGTTTTTAGACTCTTTTGTACCCCTGTAAACCAGGTAAGTAATAAGCAGGTTTATAACTACGGCAGGCAGGTCGAATATAATCCTTAAGCCTCCAATCATCGGGGCATTTTGCCAGGCAGCCATCCCCTCGCCTGCTTTGGCATCAAGGAAAGCCTGGTGTGCCGCACGGTAATTTATGGTAAGCCATTCGGGTAAATGTATATGCGCACTTTCTAGTAAATTGGTAAAATAGCCGCTCCATGAAAAAGCTATATAAATGTTACCTATAGAATACTCCATAATAAGGGCCCAGCCAATAATCCAGGCAAATAACTCACCAAAAGAAACGTAAGCATAGGTATAGGCACTACCCGAAACCGGCACGCGCGACGCAAACTCGGCATAGCACATGGCGGTAAAGCCGCAGGCGATGGCACATATAATATATAGTAGTATAACCCCCGGCCCGCCGCTAAAGCAGGCATTGCCGATGGCACTAAAAGTTCCTCCCCCAATAATGGCTGCTATCCCGAAAAATGTAAGGTCGCGAACGGTTAAAACTTTATGCAATCCTGTAAGCTCTTCGCCATCGCCGCCTTGTTGTATTGTTTTTGCTATTGGTTTTTTACGGAAAATATCTTTTAACGCCATTTATAATTTTATTATGATAAGGTGCCTTTACTTTTGCTTTAACGACAAATATAGAAAAGTTGGGACAAATTAAGGCGGAGTATTGTTTATTTCTTAAAATTTACATAAATTCTCTTTAATAGGAATTTTCTATACGCCAATAAGCAAAACTGATAAAAGTCATGATAATTAAAAACTATTGCTTTCTATCTTTGCCATGTAAAAAATTAATAACCACTTAAACTTATAACAATATGTCATTAGTTGGAAAAAAATTCCCGAACATTGCTGTAGATGCTATTTCTGAAATGGGTGATAACCTTAAGATAAACATCTATGAAGAGGCAGTAAACAACAAAAAGAAGGTATTACTTTTCTGGTATCCTAAAGATTTCACTTTTGTATGCCCTACAGAGCTTCACGCTTTCCAGGCTGCACTTGGCGAGTTCGAAAAAAGGAACACTATGGTAATAGGCGCTTCATGCGATACCAACGAGGTTCACTTTGCATGGCTTAATACATCAAAAGATAACGGCGGTATAGAAGGCGTTACTTACCCTATCCTTGCTGATACCAACAGGAACCTTGCTAACATACTTGGTATTCTGGACATTGAATCTACAAGCTACAGCGAAGAAACTGATTCAGTTATTATTGAAGGATCTAACGTTACTTACAGGGCTACCTACCTTGTTGATGAGGATGGTAAAATATTCCACGAGAGCGTAAACGATATGCCGCTTGGCCGTAACGTGAACGAGTACATAAGGCTGATTGACGCTTACACCCACGTACAGGAGAAAGGCGAAGTTTGCCCTGCTAACTGGGAAGAAGGCAAAGAGGCTATGACGGCCGACCGTAAAGGTGTTGCGTCTTACCTTAGCAACAACTAATTAACAACCCTTAAACCCAAAAACCATGCTGAAGGAATTAGAGAAGGATAATTTGGCGGAAATAGTTGCAGGCGAACCGGTTGTAGTAGTACAATACTCGGCAGGGTGGTGCGGCAACTGCAGGATTATGAAACCGAAGTTCAAAAAAATGGCTTCGGACAATGAGAACGTAACATTTGTGATAGCTGATGCCGAGAACTTTCCGGAAAGCCGCAAGCTTGCCAAGGTAGATAACCTGCCTACTTTTGCGACTTTTAAGAACGGTGTTCTTGTAAACCAGGTACAGACGAATAAAGTTGAAGTTTTAACCGACCTTGTAAATGAAGTTACCAGTAATTAAGCACCTGACCCAGTTTATTGAGGAGAACGACCAGGACTACGTTGTTGAAGCCCTGGAAGTACTGGAAGCATTGTGTGAAGTCCCCTCGCTTAAAGATGAGGAGCTTGACGTGATTGCAGAGCTGATCTCGAACATGTATGGCGCGCTTGAGGTAAACAAAATGATAAAGGACGGTATGGACCGTAAAGAAGCGCTGAATGCATTTATGATGCGCGTGCTTGGTGCCATTGATAAAACGCAATAGAAGATTTTCATAATTTGGTTAAAATGACGCTCCCGGAAACGGGAGCGTTTTTTTTTATCTTTATGGCAAATTTGAACTTATGCGCTCATGCTTTATTTTTCTTGCTTTGTATATGCATATTTCAGGCTTAAGAACAAAATCAAGAAACTGGAAAAGCAGCAACAGGGCCTACAATAACTACTTCTCCGCCAGTATTGCCTCAAGTTTTTTGCGCTCCGGTTCCTGCAGTTGATTAAGCAGTTCCTGAAAATGCAGCCTGTAACCCTTCTTTTTGAGCAGATTCCTTATATTGTCCCTTCCATATTTTTGGAATTGCCACCTGTGGTGCGTGGTGGCTTCTGCAAGGCTTTTAAGCATTTCGGGGTGAGGCTTGCCTATGTACAGCAGGTTGGCCAAAGCGTTGGTGCGGGTGCTGCTTTCATATTTAGCAGATGCGTAATCCAGCAGCTCGGCGTACATCTTGTCTTTGTCCTTCACCCTGTAGTTTTTATCGGTGTAAGCAAAGGCGAGCCACAGTATGCGCAGGTTCTTGTCGTTAAAGCCCACCCACGTGTCAGACGCATCTAAAAATTCTGTCCGCTTATCGGGAAACTTACTGCACAGTACATTCAGGGCGATTTCTTTAGTGATATAGGAATCATCATTCATCAGTGATTTGTACTCCTCATAAAACTGCGACGGGATTGTAGTAACTGTCCTGGCCACAGCCTGCCTTAGCTTCAGGTTGCCGCTTTTCATGGCAATGCGTATCAGGTCGGCCTTCTCCTCAAAAGGCACTTCGGCTATTTGAAATACTACCTCTTCCTTTATAGGATAAAACTCTTTTGACTCTAATATATTCTTGTAGAGTTCTTTTAATTCAGCAAACGGCTTGCCCTGCAGGTCGCCCAGCTCCAGGTATTGCGCCATGAAGTCGTTCTTCTTTAGCAGGTCCAGCGCTTCCTGCACCTCAAAACCTCCTGTTTCCAGCCAGCGCTTTTTAAAGCTGTTGGTGTCATAGGATGATACTTTGTTGATCTCCGCCAAAAACTCATCGGTATTTACAGTCTGGTAAGCATATTTTTCGAGATAATTCTTCACGGCTGTACGAAATGCATCATGCCCTACCCCTTCCCTTAATACATGCAGCGCCCAGGCACCTTTCTGGTAAAAAGAGAGTGAGCTTGCCTTCTCGTTCATAACCGGAATGGTATCGGTTTTAGCGGCCTGCTGCAGGCGTTCGGCAATCTGGTACAGTTCGTAATAAAAATGGTCTTCCCCAAAAAGGTCCTGTTCGGCCAGCAGTGCATAGTAGGTGGCAAAACCCTCGTGCAGCCAGTGATGTTTGCCGCTTTCGGCAGTAACCAGGTCGCCGAACCATTGGTGGGCCAGCTCGTGTGCGTTTACATTGATATAAGTGCGGTCGTTAAAGCCGGTTTGGTCCACCACAAAATCCTGAGA
>JAEWKB010000232.1 GCA_023386255.1 Bacteroidota bacterium | reverse complement strand
GTTATTGACTGCCTGTTACAGGTGCACATTGCCGAAGAGGAAACCAAGTTCGGGATGGATGAGCAGGAGCTTAATGCGCTGTTAAAGAGTGATGATTTTAAACAGATGAAAAATGTAAGGATAACCGGACTCATGGGTATGGCAACTTTTACAGAGGATGAGGAGCAGATACGCAAAGAGTTTACACATTTGAAATCTATATTCGATAGCCTGATTGAGCAACCTGAAACTTTAAACCTGAAACCTAAAACCCTTTCCATGGGCATGAGTGGCGACTATAAAATTGCCATAGAATGCGGCAGTAATATGGTACGCATAGGCAGCAGCATCTTTGGGCATAGAGCCCCCTAACCCCCGAAGGGGAATGCTTACTCATGTAGAGAAGCTGCTTAAAATGTATATCTTTGCAGATTATGATTTTGAGAAATTTTGATATTTACGAATAATAAATCCCCCTTCGGGGGTTAGGGGGCCGGATTTTATGTACGCAATACTTGATATAGAAACGACTGGTGGACAATTTAATGAAGAGGGAATTACCGAGATTGCCATTTATAAGTACGACGGCCATGAGGTGGTAGACCAGTTCATTAGCCTCATCAATCCTGAAAAACCCATTCAGCCTTTTGTGGTAAAGCTTACGGGCATTAACAATGCCATGTTACGCAGCGCACCAAAATTTTATGAGGTTGCCAAACGCATTATCGAGATCACCGAAGGCTGCATCATAGTGGCACACAATGCCCAGTTTGACTACCGCGTGCTGTGCACAGAATTTGCCCGCCTGGGCTATACCTATGAGCGGCAGTCGCTGTGCACGGTCGAACTTTCACAAAAGCTAATGCCGGAGCAGCCTTCACACAGCTTGGGTAAACTGGTTCGTGCATTAGGCATACCCATGAGCGACAGGCACCGCGCCACCGGCGACGCACTGGCAACAGTTCAGCTATTTAAGCTACTGCTGGCTAAAGATGTAGAGAAAGAGATTCTGAAAAGCCTGGTAAAGACCGAAGTAAAGAAAGGGATTTCGCCTAAACTTAAAGACCTGCTGAATGATATTCCGTCGGTTACGGGATTATATTACATCTACAAAGAGAACGGCGACCTGATTTACCTCGGCAAGAGCAGGAACATCAAAAAAAGGGTAAACCAGCACTTTACAGGCACATCACGCAAATCTAAAAAAATTCAGCGGGAAGCCTTTACTGTTACCTATGAGGAAACCGGAAGTGAGCTTATTGCACTGCTTAAAGAATGCCAGGAAATAAAGGTAAACAAGCCGGTATATAACCGGGCACAGAAGAAAACAATGTATCCCTGGAGCATTTATGCAGAAAAGAACGAAAAGGGTTACCTGTGCCTGAAGCTGCAGAAGACCGACGGCCGCAAGAAAGAGATAGTATCTTTTGCAGGCATAGCCGAAGGCAGGAACGGCATGCTGAAAATTACGGAAAAATATAACCTGTGCCAAAAGCTGAACAGCCTTGAGGCAACATCAGGCGGCCATTGCTTTCAATACGAACTCAACAACTGCAACGGAGCTTGTGGCGAAACCGAACCGGCGGAAGAATACAATAGCCGTGTACAGGAATTTATTGATAACAACAGCTTTTACAACCGCAGCATGATCATTATTGATAAAGGCCGTAGTATAGACGAGCGCAGCGCGGTACTGATTGAGAACGGCATTTATAAAGGCTACGCTTTTTACAATCTTAACTATCAGATTAATAAAATCGAAATACTGAAGAACATCCTTATACCGATGGAGAACAACAAGGATGTGAAGAAGATAATCCACAGCTACATTGGCAAAAAGAAGGCATTAAAAATAGTAAGGCTCTGAGAGTTTTAGTATTTTTGGGTAAATAAACCAAAATTTGGCAATACTACCTGAAACTTTCCGGAAAAAACTGCATACCATCATATATGAGGCCGATACGCCCATGGGCAAGCTGTTTGATGTAGTTTTGCTAATAGTCATATTAATATCTGTTGTTGCTGTAATGCTGGAAAGTGTTGCCAGTATCAGGATATTGCATGGCACAGAACTGGAAGTACTGGAATGGATCATTACAATTGCTTTCACGCTTGAGTATATTGCCCGCATCATTTCGCTTCGCAAACCGCTGAATTACATCTTTAGTTTTTATGGTGTAATAGATTTGCTTGCCACACTGCCGTCATACCTGGACCTGCTTTTCCCTGGCTGGCATTTTCTTGTATCCATAAGGGCTATACGCTTACTACGCATTTTCAGGATATTAAAACTTACCCGCTTTGTAGGAGCCTCTAACCGCCTGATGGTAGCACTAAAAAAGAGCCGTATTAAAATTGCTGTATTTCTTTTCGCGGTAATTATATTGTGTGTGATTCTTGGCACAGTGATGTATATTGTGGAAGGTGAGGAAAATGGCTTTACCAGCATACCAATGTCTATTTACTGGACAATTGTGACTCTCACTACAGTAGGCTTTGGCGATATTACTCCTGTAACCCCTTTAGGCCAATTTATAGCAACAGTTATTATGATAATGGGATACGGAATTATAGCGGTGCCTTCAAGCCTTGTTACATCTGAACTGATAAACGACCACAAAATAAACCTTAACACCCAGCGCTGCTTTAATTGCAATGCTGACGGCCACCGCGATGATGCTGACTATTGCTTCCGGTGCGGCACACACCTTCACGATTAACCATGAGTGCAAATAAATACCTCATCACTGTTATAGGCCCTACGGCGATTGGAAAAACGGCACTGGCTATTGAACTGGCACAGCATTTCAACTGTGAGATCATCTCAGCCGACAGCAGGCAGTTCTTTAAAGAAATGAACATTGGCACAGCCGTACCATCTGAAGAAGAACTGGCAGCAGCTAAACACCATTTTATACAAACCCAAAGTATTTTTGAAGACTATACTGTTGGCGATTTTGAGCGTGAAGCCATTGCAAAGCTGGATGAGTTGTTTATTACCAACGATTTTGCGGTTATGGTAGGCGGATCAGGTTTATACATTGATGCGGTGCTGAAAGGATTTGATGATTTCCCGGATATAGACCCTAAGGTTCGTGAAGAGCTCATTGCCAATTATGAAGCACAGGGGATTGAATATCTGCAACATAAATTGCAAAGGCTAGACCCCGTGCATTACGAACGTGTAGCTAAAGAAAACCCACAAAGGATGATGCGTGCGCTTGAGGTTTGCATAGGCAGCGGCCGCCCTTACTCCTCATTCCTCAACATAAAAAAGAACAGCAGGGGGTTTACACCAATAGTAATTGGTTTAGAAGCCGACAGGGAGCTTATGTATGAGAGGATAAATAAACGTGTAAATATTATGGTAGCATCAGGGCTTATTGAAGAAGCACTTGCCCTCTACCCGCACAAAAAGCTGAATGCATTGCAAACAGTTGGTTACCGTGAACTCTTCAGCTATTTTGATGGGGAGATAACAAAAGATTTTGCAATTGAGGAAATAAAGAAAAATACACGCCGCTTTGCCAAAAGGCAAATTACGTGGTTTAAACGTACCGAAGGCGCCACATGGTTTGATTTTGCCACACCTGCGCCGGAAATTATAAAATACATAACAGGATATATAGAGATATGATGACCGATATTATAATCAGACAAGCTACTACAAGTGATTTAGATATACTTTGCCAACTTGGTAAGGAAACCTTTCATGAGACTTTCGCTGAAAGTAATACAGCAGAAAACATGTCTAAATATTTAGAGATAAATTTTACTGATGAAAAGGTCAAGACTGAGCTAAATAACCCTGACAGCATTTTTTTCATAGCCTGGGAAGGCAGCGAAGCAGTAGGATATTTAAAATTAAATTTCGGAATGGCACAAACTGAACCCCATGATGAAAATGCCCTGGAAATTGAACGTATTTATGTAAAGAGCGTATATCACGGAAAGAAAGTGGGCCAACTGTTATATGAAAAAGCATTAGAAATTGCCGTAATGAAAAAGAGTTCATACTTATGGCTGGGTGTATGGGAGGAAAATGCAAGAGCTATTCGCTTTTATGAAAAGAACGAATTTGTTGCTTTTGACAAGCACATCTTTAGGATGGGTGAAGATGAACAGACGGACATAATGATGAAAAAGAGACTCTAAACAATATCAAATAAAAAAATAATGCCTGTATCCCGTGATTTCACTTCTATATATACCCACGACTGGGAGATAAACTTCCTGCAGTGCAACCCCAACGGACTGCTAAAGCACACCGAGCTTTGCAACCTGCTACAGCTTACTGCCGGCTACCATGCCGAACTGGGCGGACTTAGCTTTACCGACATGCAGCAGCACGACCAGGCATGGGTACTGAGCCGTATGCGTGTAGAGATTGGTGAGCTCCCGAAATGGCGCGATGTGGTAACGGTAAAAACCTGGATACACGACCTACAGGGGTCGCGGTCCATACGAGCGCTGGAGATGTACATTGGCGACAGGAAGATCATAGGATCATCAACTTACTGGGCGGTATTCAACACCAAACTCCGCAAAGCCGAAGCCCTTGCCCTGCCCCATGAGCATTTTGAAAAATTTCCTGACATGTACCCAACACGGGAATCATTTAAAAAAGTAAATGTACAGCGTGATGCAC
>JAEWKB010000211.1 GCA_023386255.1 Bacteroidota bacterium | reverse complement strand
CTCCTGAAAAGCCCCAACAAGGTGCAAAATTACAGGTTTTTGGTAATGTTTTGCCAGTATAAGCTGTTTTTCAAAAACAGTAATCTGCAACTCCAGCGGAATTTCTACACGCTTATCAAGCCCGCACTCACCTAAAGCAAGGCAGTTTTGTAGCTGCAGGCGCTGTTCTATAATTGCCAAATGCACCTCTACTTTCTCCTCATCAATATACCATGGATGGATGCCTGTAGAAAAATAAGGGACATCAATCTCCTCATAAGGATAGCGGATAACTACCTCAAAAATATTAGAGTTTTTGGTGAAGTTGTGGGTGTGGAGATTGTGGAGCATTATATTATTAACCAGCCTTTCTTGAGAAAAGTTAATTTGGCTCCTTTTAAAAATACCTCTATAGGAGTGAATTCAGTAGCATCGTTATTTTGAAGCTCAAAAAAATAAACCTGTGGATTGATTAGTTGATTGTTCCACAACCAAAACCTAAAGCGCTTAATTTTAGATGAAGTATTTAAAAAATGAAGTTCTTCTAAATTATTAATTTTAAACCTTTCCATTCCTAAAATTTCAGGGTAAAGAATACCTTCAGTAAATACTGGCTTCAAATCTACTCCACAATCACATTGTATAGTTGATGAAGCAAAATATATGGTATTATCTTCTTCAGTTATTTTACCCGAATATCTGCTATAGCTGGAAAACTTATATTCTTTTAAAAATAACTTCCAAGCCCAATAATCCTCCTGTTCACCCTGGCTTGAGAAATCAGGATTTTCCTGCTTCCAGGATTCAGGAACTTTAGTTCTTACATTTTGAGAAAATACGAGGCAAGGTAACAGCGATAATATGTAAATAAATATAAACTTCATAGATTAAGATATCACCCCGCTACCCACCAGTTCCTCTCCAATGTACCAGGCGGCAAACTGGCCTTCGGTAATGGCGCTTTGCGGCTGTTCGAAAGATATGTACATACCGTCTTCAAACTGGTGCAGTGTAGCCTTTTGAAGCGGCTGGCGGTAGCGTATGCGTACCATTACGTCCATGGTCTCACCATCTTTCAGTGTTAGGTCTTCGCGTACCCAGTGCACCTCGCTGCCCTGTATGAACAGCGCCTTGCGGAACAGCCCCGGGTGATTGTGCCCCTGCCCCGTGTATATAGTATTGGTTTCCGTATCAGTCGCTATAATAAAAAGCGGCTCTTTAGTACCACCCACATTAAGCCCTTTGCGCTGTCCGATGGTATAATAATGCGCTCCCTGATGCTTACCGACAAGTTTAGCCATTTCAGGCTTGTAGTCTATGTTTTTTGCTTCGTAGGCCAGTTGTTCTTTTATTGATGAGAATAGTGGTTTCTCTGCCTGATAAGTATCTATATCGGCATTAACCTCATATATTAATCCTTCCTTAGGCTGCAGCTGCTGCTGAAGGAATTCCGGCAGCCTTACTTTGCCTATAAAACACAGTCCCTGTGAGTCTTTTTTCTCAGCGGTAACTAATTCCATCTTAGCCGCTATTTCACGCACCTGAGGCTTTGTAAGCTCCCCTATGGGGAACAATGCCTTACTCAGCTGCTCCTGGCTTAGCTGGCATAAAAAGTATGACTGGTCTTTGTTACCGTCAACCCCTGCTAATAATTGATGTACTTCTTTACCGTCTTTCTCAATAGTAGCTTTGCGGCAGTAGTGGCCGGTAGCAACATAGTCGGCGCCAAGGCTAAGCGCAATTTTCATGAAAACGTCGAACTTTATCTCGCGGTTGCAAAGCACGTCAGGATTTGGCGTGCGGCCTTTTTCGTATTCGTTGAACATGTAGTCCACAATACGCTCTTTGTACTGCTCGCTTAGGTCAACTGTCTGGAACGGGATGCCCAGTTTTTCGGCTACCAAAAGTGCGTCGTTACTGTCCTCCAGCCACGGGCATTCATTAGATATGGTTACAGAGTCATCATGCCAGTTCTTCATGAACAGCCCGATAACCTCATAGCCCTGCTCCTGCAACAGGTATGCCGCCACACTTGAATCTACCCCGCCCGAAAGCCCTACAACAACACGTTTCATCTTCTGTCTCCTAAAATTTCGGCAAAGTTACTAAATTATCAGTTTGCTTTTTTAGCCGGCTCTCTCTTTGCGCTCATGTCTACTTCCTTAACTATTTTGCCATTTTCAAAGTACTGCCATATCCCGGCTTTTTTACCGTTCTTGTACTGGCCTTTCACTACCACTTCATTTTCAGGATTACGATAAATAACGGGGCCCTGGTACTCATTATTCTTATATGTCGCTTCCTCAAGCACTACACCTTCCTCAGTATATCGTTTGTACGGCCCTTCTTTAATACCATTAACATAAGTTGTCTCCTCTGCAAGCTTCTTCCCGGGGAAATATACCTTCCTTACACCCACTATCTTCCCTTTATCATACGTCTCGGTAGATAGCAGCTGATTGTTCTCCTGATAAAATTTCCATTCGCCCTGGCGCAGTTTGTCTACCTCTTTGCCTTCAGCTGTCTTCTGGCCTTTTTCGTTAAAAAAAACCGTCATGCACGAGCCGTCATTAGCCGAAAAATCGCGTGTGGCTGTAAGCGGCGAGCCCTTTTTATTTTCAAAAAATTTAAAGATGCCTCTTTCCTTCCCATGGTTGAAAGTTCCCTCATAGCGCGGAAGTTTAGTATCTTCATACGTACCTTTCCACAGGCCGTGGCGCTGGCCGTTGGCATCTTTTTTATTTATTTCCTGGGCAGTAACGCCCCAAACCGAAAACAATATTGCTATAACTGCAATTATTTTATTCATAACTGTAGGTTTATCCTGTATTAACTTTAATGTTGCAAATTTATTGCCAACGCTGCCATTACACAAATGGTGCCACAAAAAAAGCATCCCGGAGGATGCTTTCGTATTTACTTTTTAAGCTGCTTATTTTTTTGCTGCTCCTGCGCCTGCTCCATCATTTCCTGCATTTTGCGCTGGAAACGGCTTTGCGTTTTTGGCTTGGCTTTGTTAGCCTGAAGCTGGGCGTGTATTTTGTCTTCCTTCACAATGTATTTCTTAATAACAAGCATTATACCTATGGTAATAAGGTTAGATATGAAGTAATACAGTGATAAGCCTGATGCGTAGTTGTTGAAGAAGATAAGCATCATTACCGGCGATATGTATATCATGATCTTCATGATCTTACTCATATCAGGCATGCCTTCCTGCGGCGGTGCCGACATGGCCTGGTCACCTGTGGTCATTTTCATGTAGAAGAAGATGGCTACCGATGCTAATATTGGGAACAAGCTCACGTGGTTGCCATAGAACGGGATGTAGAACGGCAGGTGCGCTATAGAGTCATACGATGAAAGGTCATCTGCCCACAGGAAGCTCTTCTGCCTAAGGTCAAAGAACGAAGGGAAGAACTGGAACAGTGCGTAGAATACAGGTATCTGCATCAGCGCCGGTAAGCAACCTGCCATAGGGTTTACACCAGCACTATTGTATAGCTTCATGGTTTCCTGCTGTTTCTTCATCGGGTCTTTCTTGTACTTCTCGGCAATTTCATTTATTTCCGGGCGAAGCACCTTCATTTTAACCTGCGATACGTAAGATTTATATGTTACAAACGACATTACAAGCCTTACCAATATTGTAAACACTATGATAGCAATACCATAAGGAAGGAATTTAGCTAAGGCAGTAAATGCAGGGATAAATATAAAACGGTTTATCCACCCGAAGATGCCCCAGCCCAGCGGCATAACTTCATCTAGGTTCCTGTCATAATTATTAAGTATCTTATAATCTGCAGGCCCATAGTACCAGTTCATGTTATAAGCCACTTCACCGCCTTTAAACTCTAAAGGCATCTTAGCAGTAAACTTCTTGGTGAACGTTGTATCTATCTTATCATCCTTCACCAGGTTTTCTGATGTAAGGTCGGCAGTTTTAAAAGGTGTGTCAGTTAAAAGTATCGATGTAAAGAAATGCTGTTTGAAAGCGATGTATGAAACGTCCTCAACCTTTTCTGCCTCGCTCTCACCCTGCCCTAAATAGTCATCTTTTCCGTCTTCATACTCATATACAAGCTCAGTGTAACGATTTTCATACGATACGCTTTTTTCATTCCTGTAAGACTTTAACATCCATTCCAGGTCAATTGGCTTAGAGGTATCTAAAACCTGTGACAACCCCTGTGTACGTATAGAAAAATCGAGCATAAACTCGTTTGGCTTCATTACATAGCGGTACTCCAGGAACTGATTCTCACCTGCCTTAAGGCGCATGGTAAGCACCTGGTTCTTGCCTTCCTGCGTAAGCACCGGCTCAAAGTACATATCCCTTGTATTAAGGATACGGTTATCTTTAGTCTTGAACTGAAGGTTGAGGTCGGCATTGTTGTTCTTTATTAGCTCTACCCTTTGGTTGGAGCCTCTGCTGAACTGCTCATAGCCGTTTATATTAGCTTCGGCAATGTAACCACCTTTGTTAGAAACACGAAGCGTAAGTATCTCGTTCTTCAGCTCAGTTACGCCTGTTTTGGCCGACGGCAATGTAGCGCTGTAGGCAAAGGCGCCAAGTGAGCTTTTAAGCTGCTGTATCCTTAATGAATCAGCTGCTGTAGAATCCTGTGGTATGGAAGCAGTTTTTTGCTCCGGTATCTGTTGCTGCTTTGCTTTCTCAATTTGCTCCTTTTTGGCTTTTTCCTTTTCAAGCTCTTCCTGCGTAGGAGTCTGGTTGTAAATCATCCACAACAGCAAAATACCGATGATTATAAACCCAAATAACGACCTTTTGTCTAACTTTCTTTCTTCCATTTATTTAATTGTTTCACATAAGGAAGCGTGCTTCCTCTTTATTTTAAAGCCTCGGCCACTGTGGCTTTGCTTATTCACTCTTTCTTTGCACCGCAGCTTTTACAAAGCTAACGAACAGCGGGTGCGGATTGGCAACCGTACTCTTATATTCAGGATGGTACTGCACCCCTATAAAGAACGGATGGTTTTCCAGTTCCACTACTTCTACAAGGCCGGTATCAGGATTTATACCTGATGCTTTAAGCCCTGCATTTTCAAGTTCCTGTCCGTAAGCCCCGTTATATTCATAGCGGTGGCGGTGGCGTTCCAGTATATCCGTTTCACCGTATATACGCTGAGCCAGCGAACCTTCCTTAAGGCTGCACTTCCACGCCCCAAGACGCATAGTACCTCCTTTATCGGTTATCGTCTTTTGCTCTTCCATAATGTTAATAACCGGATAGGCAGTGCTCTCGTTCATTTCGGTTGAGTTGGCATCACTCCATCCCAGTAC
>JAEWKB010000135.1 GCA_023386255.1 Bacteroidota bacterium | reverse complement strand
GCTTATAAGCACACTCACAGCATTACCGCCAAAACCTACAGCATTTACCAGTATCTTCTTTAAATCTTTATCCTGAAACTGAGACTCTACAAAAGGGACATTTATAAAACGGTTATGCTGCAGCATCAGTACCGCCATTTCAAGGCTTAGCAAACCTGATGCGCCAAAGGTGTGCCCGATTTTCCATTTATTGGTAGTGAGCAGCGGCAGGTTGTTGCCAAATACTTTTTGTATGGCAGCATATTCGGCAGTATCACCCTTTAGCGTACCCGGAGCGTGCATTACCACTGCATCAACTTCGGCAGGATCTATGCCTCCCAAAGCCATAGCCATTGATTTTTGCAGGCACTCCGCCTCCGCAGAAAGTGATACGCTGTGCTGCAGTACCTCTGTTGCATAGCCAAGGCCTTCAATAACGGCAAGGGCATTATCTTTTCTACCCAATTCAAGGCAGGCGGCCCCTGCTCCTTCGCCTAATACCAAGGTATTAGTTTTTTTATGCAGGTCCAGTGCGCTGCAGGGGTATGCTTCACCTGCATCGGGCGCATATATTTTCATGGCCTGCATCTGGGCAATGGTAAAAGCCGTGAGCGGGGCTTCAGAGCCGCCCACAAGGAATTTATCTGCCATGCCGGCACGAAGCCATGCCACGCCGTTTAACAGGGCATGCAGCGCCGTAGAACACGTTATGGAGTGAGATATTTCGGGTCCGGTGCTCTGCAGGTCGTGCGCTACCCATGATGAAATATTGCCCAATGTAGTTGATGGAGAAGCCTGTACGGCAGCCTTGCCGGATTCAATAAAATACTGATAGTGCTGCTCAAAAAGCTGCGTTGCCCCACGGGAAGAGCCCATGTTAAGACCAAAATTATCTCCTGTGCTCCAGCCCACCATTTTTACCGCTAACCTTGACGCTATGATGGCATACAGCACAGAATCGTCAAGATGTTTATATTTTATATCTGTGGTACGAAGCTGAACCACTTTTTGTTGTAAAGTATCAGGAAGGGCTGCAACAGGGACTGCCGCATTGCCAATCAGCTTATTTTGTATCAGCGGTTCTGCCTGCAGGTAATTTTTCCAAACAGATTCAGCATCTGTACCAAGCGGTGAAAATGAGGCTATGGAAGTTATAGAAACGGGTGCGCCCAATGCAATAGTATTTCTGCAAAAGTAAGGAACATAAAAAAACCGCAGGTTAACTGCGGTCAAGTATTTTTTGTTCGAAATAACAGGTCTTTATGGAACGCAACGGACTTTCACCGGAAAGGACTTTGGTGAACTCACCCCAATTAGCCTGCGGTATGAACTTTAGCAACGGCTGGTCTACAACACCAATATTCGCCAGATTATCAAGTATCGCTTTATCCCAAACTTCATGGTAATTTAAAATATCATCCGGGTAAACCACCTTGCGCTCCGTGCCTTCATCTTCCGCTTCGAAGGGCTCTGATACATTCAGGTAGCCGTAATCATCGGTAAGCTGTTCTCCCGGATATATGTCGCGTATTGCAATCTCAAAATCATAAGCCGTGCTCATGCAGCTGGAGTTGAAACTGTGGTTTACAAACTTGGCATTGTCCCAGCACAATACTTTTTCGCCTTTATTGTTGGTAAAACAGTAGGTTTCAAGGTAATCATGCATTAAGGGATTTATTTTTTTGATATCCTCCTCTGTATATACCTGATCCAGATCGTCCTGAACCCATGTTATAGTACCTTTCGGGATAAACTTTTTGGCTACTACACCATAGCCTACTACGCTGTTTATAAAGCGTAGCTCAGTATCAGGATGGATCATAAATGGTAAATTAGTTCAATCTAATTTACATTATTTTTTCAATTGCCTCTTCTACAGTGTCATAAATATTTCTTAACAAATCGTTTGAAATAATATAAGGAGGCAAGATATAAACAATGTTGCCTACCGGCCGCAGGATAACACCCTTTCCCATAAATAACTCATAAAGCCTGTTGCGGAATCCGCCATAGTAATCCTCATTACCTTCACGCTTAATTTCAAGGGCAAGGATAACGCCAAGCACACGTACTTCCTTAACACGCTCATGGCTTTCTATCCTATTTTTAAACTCCAGATGCTGATGATGGATACGCTGTATATTTTCCTGCATTTCATGAGACAGCAATAGGTCGAGGCCCGCCAGCGCCGCGGCACATCCTGTGGGGTTAGCTGTGAAGGTATGCCCATGGAAAAGGGCTTTATTTACATCCTCATCATAAAAGCCATCAAAAAGCTCCTGAGTAAAAGTAGTGATAGCCATAGGTATAGTACCACCTGTAAGCGCTTTGGAAAGGCACATCATATCGGGCTGCTGCTGCAGGTAATCGCATGCAAAATTTCTTCCGGTCTTGCCAAAGCCGGTCATTACTTCATCTGCTATAGTAAATATACCATGTGCTTTACAAATTGCCATCAGCTTATCCAGCTCCTGCGGCTCATACATTACCATACCGGCTGCACCCTGTACTAAGGGTTCAAAAATAAAAGCGGCATATTCACCTGTTTCTGCAAGTCGCTTTATTGCTTCGACACTTTCCTGCTCTTTACCTTTCACCGGCACAGGAATGCGTGCTACTTCTATCATCGAACCTTTAAACGCTTCGGTAAAAAATGATATTCCGCTGGCTGCCATGGCCGCGAAGGTATCGCCGTGGAAAGCATTTTCAAAAGCAATAATTTTGGCTCGCTTTTCACCTTGGTTGTAATAGTACTGCAAGGCAACCTTTATGGCTATTTCAACCGCGGTAGAGCCGTTATCGGAGAAGAAAAGCTTCTTTTGGTTCTGCGGAAGTATTTCCCTAAGCCTTTCGGCCAGCACAACAGCAGGCTCATGGGTAAAGCCCCCAAACAGCACGTGCTCCAGTGTAGTAAGCTGTTTGTAAATAGCATCGGCTATGTATTTGTTGCTGTGCCCATAAGGGTTTACCCACCAGGAAGCAATAGCATCTATATATTGTTTTCCGTCTTCATCCCAAAGCAGGGCACCCTCCCCTCTGGTTATGGCAATGGGTGCGGGCGCTGTTTTATGCTGCGTGTACGGGTGCCACAGGTATTGGCTGTCTCTTAATTGTAAATTCATAACTTTAAAAGATTACCGCGGAACCTGTCTGCATAATCAAGAATAACGGCCTTGTCAAAATAAGGTTCATTTTCTATCCTGCCTATCATGCTAACACCAGTCTTTGTTAGGATAATGTCTTCTGTAGGTATATTTTCATCTCCGTTAAAAATTATTCCTGCAGGTGTAATACCACGCTGTTTTAAAACCTCAATAGTCAGCAGCGTATGATTGATGCTGCCTAAATAATGCCGTGATACAATAACTACCTTATAATCCTGCTGTATCAGGTCCAGTATGGTTTCCTTATCATTAAGCGGCACCAGCAGCCCCCCAGCCCCTTCAACCACCAGGCGGTTCTCTGTTTGCGGCTCTTTAATTGCCTCTGCCTTTATGGCAACACCATCTATAGCTGCGGCCAGGTGGGGGCTTGCAGGCGTGTTGAGCGCATAGCTGTTAGGATGAATTACAGTTTTTGAATTGGATATATACCTCTTTATCTTGTGGCTGTCGGAGTTATCAATATCCCCGGCCTGTATAGGTTTCCAATAAT
>JAEWKB010000110.1 GCA_023386255.1 Bacteroidota bacterium | reverse complement strand
CCGTAAGCATAAAATCTTTACGCGGCCATATATGCAGCGAGTTTTTATCAAGCTTATGTGTCCCGTCTGCATTAGCCGGAATGTTCAGCTCTTTATAACCCAGGCTAAGGAATTCCTGTGAATAATTAAACATGCTCTGGCGCTGCATTTTGTGACGCACGCGCGAAAAAGCTCCATCGGCGCCAAACACCTTATCATATTTAAGATCTTCCCACGCACCACGCTCAGTTTCTCCTTTATGCAATGTAGCTTCGGGCAGGGTTACATCCCATATCCTGCTGTTAAAAAAGAACTCTACTCCTGCCTCTTCGGCCAAGTCTATCATTCTCCTGTTTAATACCCCCCGCGATATAGAATAAATGCTCTCGCCATCAAGCCCGTAATACTGGTAAGTAATAGGCTGCCCCACAAGATGTATGGCCCTTTTTTCCATAGGTATGGCTATAGCACGTATGGCATCACCCAGCCCTATATCATCTACAGCGCGCCAGCCTCTGTGCGACATGGCAAGATTAATGGAACGGCCTGAAAATTGGATGGTCCTGATATCTGGGCTGCGGTCATATACATGAACTGTATGCCCGGCTTTCTTTAGGTATATTGCAAGGAGGCTGCCTACAAGGCCCGAACCTACCACAGCAATTTTTAAAGGAGTTTGCATGAAATGTAATCTATAACACTTACAAAAGTACTTAATTAAAATTTACCCCCCCTTATTTTACTGTTTATTTGACAGCTACAGTTTATTAAGAAAATTTTGACTATTAAAGTATTCTTAATTAATTAACTATAGTGGGAATTAAGAAGTAATTTTATTTCACTAACTATTTAAAAATTACGAATTATGAGAGATTTAATCTGGTTAATCGTTGTTATCCTTATCATAGGATGGCTTGTGGGTTTCTTCGGATTTGGAGAATCTGTAGGTAGCCTTATCCACATTTTACTTGTGTTGGCTATTATTGGTATATTATACAGGCTTGCTGTAGGCAGAAGGCCATAACAGTTTGCTTCAATAACCAACTGAACATTACAAAATAAAAATCCCTCTTACATACAGAGGGATTTTTTATTGTGGCAGCCCCTGCCCCAGCATTTCCCGCAGCCGGATGGCATTAAAAGCAGCGTAGCCTTCCTGGTCATTATCAAAATATACAAATACATCTTTTCCCTGCGCCGACCACTCTTTACACTTATCAGCCCACCACTGCAGCGCCTCTTCCCAATAGCTTCCCTGGTACTTGCCGCCGGGGCCATGCAGACGTATATATACAAAATCGGCCGTAACCTCTAACGGCGACATATGTCCTGCCAATTCATAAATACAATAAGCACAGTTATGTTGCCGCAGCAGTTCATACAACGCTTCAGTGTACCAGGTTGTATTCCTAAATTCAAAGGTATAGCGGTGGTGTTTAGGCAAATGGCTCAAAAATTCCCTAAGCCGCTCCTGATTGAGCTTCCATCCCGGCGGGAGCTGGAAAAGTATCGCGCCAAGCTTTTCCTCAAGCCCTTCAGCATTATGCAAAAATTCCGCAAGGGGTTCAGCAGGGTCTTTCAATTTTTTCATGTGCGTTATGAACCGGCTTGCTTTTACAGCATACACGAAATCATCAGAGGTTTCTATCCTCCACTTCTCAAACGTACTGCGTGGCGGAAGGTGATAGAACGGGTTATTGAGCTCAACTGTACTAAAGAATTTTTTAAAATGTGAAAAATGTTCTTTAGCTTTCATTCCGGCAGGATAAAAATTCCCTATCCAGTGCTTATAGCTCCAGCCCGACGTCCCTATATAAAATTTGCCTGTTGCCATAAATTTTGGTTTTTCAATATAAAGTTAGGCACACAATTTTTATTAATGTGCTATAGCAATGTTAAACAGTTTTCGGCATTTTATTTAATTAAGTAAATTGTGAAAAACAATAATTTACATGTCAAAATTCACTACTATATTAAACCTTAGTGAAGGGGAAGATGACAAAGAGAAAACACTGGAGAGCATTAGGAAAAGCATTAAATTCCGTGGTGCCAACTTATGGATACTCGCCTGTGCCATACTTGTTGCATCAGTCGGCCTTAATGTAAATTCTACTGCAGTAATAATAGGAGCCATGCTTATTTCGCCACTTATGGGGCCTATTGTGGGCGCAGGTTTTGCATTAGGTATCTACGACTTTACGTTACTGAAAAAATCATTGATAAACCTGCTCATAGCAACGGTAGTGAGCCTTAGTGTTTCAACGCTATATTTTTTTATCAGTCCGTTTAAAGATGTACAGTCTGAACTACTGGCACGCACCGCGCCTAACATATATGATATACTCATTGCTTTTTTTGGCGGATTAGTAGGTGCAATAGCTGTTACACGAATAGAAAAAGGAAATCCTGTGCCCGGTGTGGCAATTGCCACTGCATTAATGCCTCCTTTATGTACTGCCGGCTACGGGCTGGCAACAGGGCAATGGGCATTTTTCTTTGGAGCATTCTACCTGTATTGCATTAATTGTGTATTTATAGGCATTGCTACTTTCATGATCATTAAATATTTAAAGTATCCGCCAAAAAAACAGGTAGACGAAAAACAGCAAAGGCATGTACGGCTTATTATAACCATACTTATTACTGCCATGCTGCTCCCAAGCGCTTATCTTGCCTACTCATTATACCGGGAGCAGCAGTTCAGGAAAAATTCGGAGATGTTTATAGAGAGAGAATTTACCTCTAAAGGTTATACTGTAGTCTTTAAAAAAACAGAGTTTAAAACATCACACAAAAAACTTGAGCTGGCTTTTTTGGAAAAGCGGTTTGAAAAGGCGGAGGTGGACAGCCTGAAAAAGAAACTCAATGAATATAAATACCTGAAAGGCACACAACTTGTTATAAGGCAGGATACCACCGATAGGTTTACAGCGCTGAAAGGCGATATACTTAATGAAATTAAGAGTAGTGAAAACGATATTAACGTTCGTGATTCAAAGATTATGCAACTTGAAAAAGAACTGGCTAAAAACAAATTTGACAATATAAAGATCTTAAAGGAGACCCAGGCACTTTTTCCGCAGGTAACATCATTATCTATATCAGACAACAAAATGGCCACGGCAAAAGACAGCTTAATAACCGTAACCGCTGTGTTGTATAACATCAATCGCCCACTTACCAATGCTGATAAAGAAAAATTCAGGAACTGGCTTAGCCAGAGGCTATCAAGTAAATCAGTGGCAATTTATGAACGGCAGTAACAAAAAAAGCACAACGGATGCTGTGCTGTAGTGACTCCATCGGGGTCAGAATTTATTTTGAAACGTGTAGTGTTTTCGGGAGTTTTGGCGTGGTTGAAAAAGCAAGGGGTAACACTGGGGGTAACAGTCATCTAACTCTTCTACTCATAGTAGCTCCCAGATAATACCATTTGGATGATACCAGTTTCAATAAATTCAGCCATTTCATCTTCAGTTTTAATGTGCCTTTCGTAATCGCCGTTTCCATGATGCCCCTTCCCCGAACAATCTTCAAATAAGTCGTTATATGGTGTGGGAATATCACCTTTCTTTTTATTAACCCAAATAATCAATTTCAAATTTTGGACTTTGACATCAAAAACATTTTTATTACCTTTTTTAAAAGCTATATATTCTACTTTTGAATCAATTGCTACAGCATTATCTCTTTTTAAAATCTCATCTTTGAGAGAATGATACATTCTCTTGATAAATGCTTTTTTACCTTTTAAATGTTGACTTTCAATTTTACTTCTACCACTTTTTTTATTTTTTAATTTTTTAAAAGTTAATGAAGTTGATTGATCTATAGGTTCAACTTTGTAAACATTATTTGAACCATCAGTATTTTTTTCCTTCTCCTCTGTAATAGGGTTAATATCATTCTGAACCTTAAGAACTGGGGGTAAAGGAATGTCATTTATAGAATTTAAATTTAATTCTTTAATTTCAATTATTAGATCGAATAATTTTTTGAAACCATAAAAATCTGCAGTATCAAAATCAACACACAGTGTAGGTAACTTTTCTTTAATTTCTGATTTTACATTAGTTATGCTACCAAAATCTTTTGTATTCTGAACACTTAATAATTTAATGCATTCCGATATAATTTTTTGTCCTCCAAAGTAATCCTCCATCATAAAATTATCATTAGGATGTCCATCAATTTTTGGTAACAACGCTACATATAGTCTGTTTTTTTTTCTGAATTTAGGTTCATTAGCTGTTTGGATTTCTTGCAGATCAAATATTTTTTTAAAAGCTTTTTTACCAGCACGAGTATTTCCACCATCTCTATCAAGCAAAGCAATTATGGTCTGTCCTTCTTTAGGTGTAAATTTATCAATGAAGTTTTCCAAGCCATCAGCTCCTCCAAAAGGTATACATTCAAAATCCAGTTTTCTATACTGTTTAAATTCAGCTTTGAGTTTATCTAAGGCTATTTGAATAAATTTTATATCCGTTTTACCTTCAACCAATAATAGATC
>JAEWKB010000103.1 GCA_023386255.1 Bacteroidota bacterium | reverse complement strand
AACCTACCCTGAGCATGCAGATACAAAAGCTGGAGGAAGAGCTGGATATACAGATATTTGACCGCAGTAAAAAACCCATACAGCTTACACAGGTAGGCGAAATGATAGTTACGCAGGCTAAGAATATTGTAAATGAATCTGGGCGGATAAAGGATATTGTAGACCAGCAGAAAGGTTACATTGGAGGTGAGTTCAAGGTGGGTATCATCCCAACCATCATGCCTACGCTCCTGCCCATGTTCATGACTAATTTTATAAACAAGTACCCAAAGGTGAACCTTATTATTGAGGAACGCACTACAGAAGAAATTATAAGGATGCTGAAGAACGGCCAGCTGGATGCCGCCATAGCCGCTACCCCGCTTAATGAGGAGAGCATTAAAGAAATTGTGCTGTACTATGAGCCTTTTGTAGCCTATGTACCCGAAAACAATCCGTCATTCAAGAAGAAAGAATTTGAAGTGGAAGATCTTGAGGCCAACCTGGATAACATACTGCTGCTGCAGGACGGACACTGTTTCCGCAACAATGTGCTGAACATTTGCCGCAATTCATCACTTATCGAGCAAAACCAGTTCCAGATTGAGAGCGGGAGCTTTGAAACCATGGTTAAGCTAGCGGATGAAGGCTTGGGGATGACACTGCTGCCTTACCTGCACACGTTGGACATGGCGCCTAAAGCAACAGCCAAGCTAAGGCATTTTAAAGAACCGAGACCAAGCCGTGAGGTAAGCCTTATCTATTCTAAAAAAGAGTTGAAGATACATATTATTGATGCGTTGCGAAGCGTAATAGCCGGGGTGGTAAAAGGCGCCATAACGTTCCAGAACGTGGCAATAACAAGCCCCATGCAGAAAAAATAAGAAAGGAGCCTTGCGGGCTCCTTTCTTTCAGCTTTTATTGTTCAACATAAATAAGACAGGCTTTTAACTCAGGCTTTTCTACAGTGAAACTATGAAGCCAGTCTACAAGTTGCTCAATCTCATAAGGCAATAAAACCTTTATTGCTTTTTCCAGTTCTTTACAAAAAAGTTTCGGGTCGAAGCTTACGCTTTCCAGAATCATCTTTGTATAGCTAAACATAGGTCTGGGCATTCTATTAATGTAAATTTAGTTAGTAGGTGATAAGAACGTTACGTAAAAATAATACTTTTTTTGAAACCTTACTATAAATAATTTACAATTTATTTACATTATTTTTCATATTTGTAATTCTTTAACAAATATTTAAACCTTCGTACCACGCAGCATCTCGCGCTTTCCCGGTGGCCCCGGCAGCTTTTCAGTACTAAAACCTGCCTCCTGCATTGCTTTTTTAATAACTGTCCGGCAGGCATAAGTTACAAGTATGCCATTCGGCTTTAACGCGTTATACATTTTACCAAAAATCCCGGTACTCCACAGTTCAGGCTGGGCATGGTAACCAAAAGCATCAAAGTAAATCAGGTCAAAAGCTTCATTATCGTTAATATCTTTAAAATCCTGCTTCCTTTTAATTAACGTAAAATTATTATTCAGCACCGCCTCTTTTTCCCATTCGCAGGCGTGCATACGGTTAAAAACCTGCTGCTGCGCTGCCGCATCAAGCCGGGATACGTAGTTGAGCATACTAACTTCTTCCAAAGCTACAGGATAAGCCTCTACCCCGGTATAATGAATTTGCTGCTTATTTTTAAGTGATTCCAGATACGTAATAAAAGCATTAAGCCCCGTGCCGAAACCAACTTCTAAGATTGATAAAGGCTTCCCTTCAAACATGCTCAACCCGTTCTTTATAAATACATGCTTAGCCTCTTGTATTGCCCCAAACTTAGAGTGGTAACTCTCCTTCATCTCCGGCAGGTGTATGGTTACCGAGCCGTCGGCAGTGGTTATAATTTCTCTTTTCATTAGGGCAAAGGTAACAAATGCTGTGTTACCTGCATGAAGGTTAGTAAACCAAAAAGCCTGCTGTTCAGCAGGCTTTTTCTATTTTATGTATAATTTTTTAATCCTTGGTATCGGCCCTTCGCACTTGCCCTGGTGGCACTGCACACAAGCATCTACAGCAGTATTAAAATGCTTTTTGGCATTTACAGAATCTTTGTAAATAAGCTCCTGTGCCTTTATGAACTTTGCCGCCTGCTCTTTAAAAAAAGCATCGTTCTCGCTGGGATCGGTCATTGCGGAGCTGTGAATCTTCAGTATGTGCTGCGGAAAGGTACCAATAGTATCGCCGTTCTTAATGCGTTCCTTCAGCCGCTGGTTATCCACATACATTTGCTCCATCAGCGCAGCCATCTCGCTCATCTCATACATCACAAATTCCTTCTTTGGCTTTTCTTCTTTTGTAGCCACGGGAGCCTTGGCTTCCTCAGCTTTTTTACTGCAGGCCGCAAGAAGGATGACAGACGCGAGAGTTACAGCAACTTTTTTCATTACCTGCTTATCAATACGCCGTCGGCCATAAATTTATATTCAATCTTCGGCTCAGTAATTTTAGCTATCTCAGCTTCAGACTGCCCGCCATCTTTAGCATAATGCCTAAGCTGTGCTACCGATGTTTCGCTAACAAAAGCCTTACCGCTTATAATAGCTTCTGATTCGGCTGAATTTAACGGAACAAAAAACGCATAGTCCTTAAACTTTACAAAAGATTCCTTACCACCCGGTAATTCCATAGCCATCCAGCAGCCTTTTTTCTGGCAAACCTCTTTCACCTTCGACCTGAACTTCACTGCAACAGTATCACCCTGCTTAAGATTTTTATATTTCTGTAGCATCTGGTCCTGCGTAAGCGCTTTTTCAGCAGTTATCTTAGCGCCAAAGTTTTTATATTCAACCTTTATATCCGATTTAGAAGGAACAACCTTAATTTCCTCAGCCACTTTAGGAGATTTTTCAGCAGGCACTTCAACAGCTTCAACAGCAGGCTCAGTTTCCGCCTTAATACCCGTTATAGTATCCACATCAACATGCACAGTGTCATGTTTACCTTCAATTACAGTGTCCTCGCTTTTAACTTCTGTTTCTTTATTTTTCTGGCAGGCTACTATTGTAAGCAACGCAGCCGCTACAACAAATATTTTTTTCATTTTGTTTACAAATTTGTTTCAGGCAAAGTTATACAGAAAACCGTAACCTCAAAATATTGAAGGTTATTTATATAGCCTTCAGTTTATTTTAATCGGGCCCTTATTTTATAAACAATAGGCACGTGAGGATTATTTTTAGTTAAATTTGCGGGTAACAACAACTACCAATAAATGAATAGCAATAACAACAACATAAGCATAAGCAGGGCTGAAACAAGCAACATAGGCTCAGTTGATTTTGAAAACATTACGTTTGGCAACACTTTTACTGACCACATGCTTGTTTGCGATTACCGGAATGGTGCGTGGGAACAGCCTGTTATAAAACCCTATGAACCTTTTATGATAGATCCTTCGGCTAAGGTATTCCACTATGGCCAGGCTATTTTTGAAGGTATGAAAGCCTATAAAGATGAGCATGATGATGTATGGCTTTTTCGTCCTGAAGAGAATTTTGACCGCTTTAATAAATCTGCCGTACGGCTTGCCATGCCCGAAGTACCTGAAGATATTTTTTTAGGCGGGCTTAAGCATTTACTGGATATTGAACGAGAGTGGGTAAAGAAAGGCAAAGGCAACTCGCTGTACATACGCCCTTTTATGATAGCCATAGGATCTGGCGTTATAGCCGCGCCGTCTACCCAGTACCGGTTTATGATCATCCTTTCACCGGCACGTTCGTATTATTCGGGTGAGGTTAAAGTTATTATTGCCGAGCACTTTAGCCGTGCCGCAAATGGCGGAATTGGAGCCGCGAAGGCAGCCGGAAACTATTCGGCGCAGTTTTACCCTACCAAACTTGCTAATGAGCAAGGCTTTCAGCAAATTATCTGGACAGATGATGCCACACACACCAGGCTGGAAGAAGCCGGGACCATGAATGTGTTCTTCAGGATTAATGATACGCTTTATACCGCACCCACCAGCGAAAGGATACTGGACGGTGTAACACGCAAAAGTATCATAGAGCTGGCAAAACGCGAAAATATAAATGTTGAGGTGCGCCCGGTACTGGTATCTGAACTTATTGAAGCCGCTGAAAACGGATCGCTTAAAGAAATATTTGGTGCCGGTACGGCTGCTGTTGTAAATCCGATAGTAGGCTTTAGCTACAAGGATAAATATTATGAGCTGCCAAAGGAGGAGCGTTCCATGGCATTAGACATCAAAGAAAAACTGACCAACATACAATACAAACTGGCTGAAGACACCTTTGGCTGGACAGTGAAGGTTTAGTGATTAGCTACAAGGCACAAGGTACTAGTACAACAATGCTTGTGGCTTGTGCCTTGTGGCTAATGCCTTAGTACTCCAAAATCTCCCTGAAATTGGGTTTAAAGTAGTTTGGCCCTTTCATTACCTTTCCGTCTTCACGGTATATAGGCCTGCCATCGTGGCCCAGTTTGCTCATGTTGCTTCGCTGTATTTCATCAAACACCTCCTCTATTTTGTGCTGCAGCCCGTGTTCAATAATGGTCCCGCATAAAATATACAACATGTCTCCCAGGGCATCGGCAATTTCAACAAGATCATTATTTTGTACAGCCTCAAGGTATTCCTCATTTTCTTCCTTCATAAGGTTGTAGCGCAGCAGGTTTACGTTGTCGCCAAGGCTGGCTTTAGGCGCTTCGCTTATGCCTAGCCCAAATGAGGCATGAAACTGCTTTACGGCTTCCAGTTGTTTTTTCATGATATTATATTTATGGTTTAAAAATAGATGAAAATTACAGGTGCATGTTGTAGCTTTGCAAAAAGATTTCAACATGTTTACCACAGGACAGCTTGTTTTTGCCGGCTTTTTTATAGTAGTATTTGTAGCGGCAATGATATATGTTTACCGCAAAGACCTTAACCTCCATAAAAAATACTATAAAGGCAGCTACTGGATTTTGGTTGCTTTCCTTTTATTTATTGGGCTTTTATTTGTGCTGAAAACGGTACTGAAAGATAATCCTTAATAAAATCTTAAAATATTTTCAGCCAAAATCCCCATTACTGGGGATTTTTTTTTACTTTAAGTTCCTGAATTTTGACACATTAACCAATTAAACACGTTATGTTATGGCTAAATCTGCTTTACTGACAAATGATGAAACTTATACTGTTGCCGGAACTTTTGACGAGGATTCTATTGACATATCTGCGCTAATTCCTGAAAACACAAATAACAATTTTTACGACTTCATAAATATAACTGTTGAAACTACATCGAAAAAGTTAAATGCCATACTAATACTTATGGAAGATGGCGTTAATAATAATCTGGAGTATAAGGGCACAACGCCGGTACCAATTCCTAAAATTGAAAAAAGTGGTGCAATTACGCTGCGTGATATTGCCGGTTCTATGGAATTTGACTGGGATAACAATGAAGAATGCCTTGTGATTTTATTTCATACAGATGCAATAGATAATGGTGAAGAAGATAAATTTATGCAAGCTGTAGATACAATTTACAAGCTGTATCCATACACAGGCAATTTTAATACTAACTGGAAAGCTGAAGAAATTGAGGAATTTAGCAAGGATAAAAAATCACAGGATAAAATAAATGAGCTGCTTGAAGAATTTATCCGTCTTACAGGCAAACCCAGAAGAGTAGGAATGAGCATTATTGTTAAAGCCAAATGATTTACCGGAGTGTAATTATACTAATATTAGGAGGCAGTTTGCATTCTAATACAGCTGTTGCACAAACATCTAAATTAAAACTTGTTGAAGGAGATATCAGTAAAAATAAGGTTGGAGCAGCATTTATTAATTTACAAAAAATTGATACTGCTGACTTTAACACTAAAGAACTTGCAATATATTATGAATGCTATGCCCGGGTATGGGAGGGACTGAATGAGGAAGAAAAGGCTCTAAAAAATTAATTAAAAAGCCAGGAAAAGTATCGCGAAACCGGAAACAAAGATAAGGGGGAGCTTATAAACCTGGATATTGCATATTTGTTGTTTACAGACGAAAGTAATGCAACAGGTAACTACAGAACCTATTTAAACAAGTTCTACAACTATACAATCAAGAAAAAAGATTCGGCTATGCTGGCAAAATGGCATCAACTTAACGCAAGTTTTTTGATGGAGGAAGCGAAATACGATGAAAGCCGTTACCATTTTAAAAAAGCTTTAGCCCTTAACAACTCTAAAGACAAATATTTTGAAGTACGTACCATACATAATTTCTCAACTCTTTATAACGAATACTTAAACCTTCCTGATTCTGCTCTTTATTACCTTAAAAAAAATTATGCATTTTTAATAGAAAACAAAATTGGTAAAAATGATTTGTGCAATAACCTGATAAATCAGGCTGCTTCTTATTATTATTTAGGTAACAGCAAAAAGGCGATAACACTCTTGCAAAAAGCTGACAGCTTACCTTTAAATCATTCTGTTTTTAAAACTAAAGCTTCTATTTATAGATTTTTAGCATTCAATTATGAGCAGCTGGGAGATTACAAGCATGCTTTTGATAATTATTTATTAAGTACAAATTACAATGACAGCTTAAATAGCTATGATAAAAGTATAGCCATAGCGGATATTGAAACAAAATATAATACCAAAGAGAAAGAACTCGAAAATACAGTGCTGAAAAACAATATTAAAACAAACCGTATATTCCTGTACACTTTCCTCGGCCTCCTGTTCGCTTCCATTATTATTGGCTACCTTATCGTAAAAAATGCACGGCGGAGGGAAAAGATAGCCGATCAGGGCAAACTCATAGAACAACAAAAGCTTGAAAAGGCGCTGAAAGAGTATGAACTGCAAAGCATAGACCTGATGCTTGAAGGGCAGGAAAAAGAACGGGAGCGCATTGCAAACGACCTGCACGATAACCTGGGCAGTATGCTGGCAACCCTTAAGCTGAACTTTGAGAACCTTAAGCTGCGTAAAAACGAACTTGCGGGTGAAGAGAACAAGCTGTACGAACGCACTGATGAGCTTATAGAAGAAGCATACCAAAAAGTGCGCAGGCTGGCACATGCCAAGAATGCAGGTGTTATTGCCAATGAAGGGCTTTTGCCTGCCATAAAAAAACTGGCTGAGAAGCTTACATTGCCTGGTAAAATTACCGTTCAGGTGGTAGATTTCGGGTTTGACAGCAGGCTTGATAATACACTGGAGATAGCCATCTTCAGGATGGTGCAGGAACTTTCTACAAACATAATCAAGCATTCACAGGCAACAGAGGCTACCATACACCTTACGCATCATGATGATAATATAAATATCATAATCGAAGATAACGGCGTAGGGTTCAATCCGAAAAGTACCGGAAATGAAAACGGCATGGGACTTCAGGCAATAAAAAGGAAAGCAGCCCAGCTGGGAGGCAGCTTATCTTTAGATAGTACTCCCGGCAAAGGCACAACTGTAATAATAGATATACCGGTATGATACGTATTGTAATAGCCGAAGATCACCAGTCGTTGATTGATGGCATAAAGCTTTTCCTTGAATATGAGGAAGATATAGAAGTAGTGGGTGAAGCAAATGACGGGGAACGCCTTATTGAGATAGTAAGACTAAAGAAACCGGATATTGTGCTCACAGATATACGCATGCCAAAAATGGATGGCATAACAGCTACCAGGCAAATCAGGAAAGAATTTCCGCACTGCAGGGTTATTGCTTTCAGTATGTTTGAGCAGGAAGAAGCCATTGCGCAAATGTCGGCAGCAGGAGCTTCAGGTTACATTATGAAGAATTCGTCACTCAAAGCTGTTTTAGCAGCAGTACGGGACGTAATGAAAGGTGAAACCTATTTTGACGCTTCACTGAAAAAGGATGCACAACCAAAAAAAAACGATGAGGTACCACTTAGCAGGCGCGAAAAAGAAATAGTAAAGCTTATAGGGCAGGGAAAAACATCTCAGGAAATAGCCGATATACTTTTTATAGGTAAAACTACCGTAGATACGCACCGCAAAAACATCCTTAAAAAACTTAATCTGCAGGGTAAAAGCGAATTATTAAGATATTCAGTAGAAATTAAATATGATTTTTAGCTATACGCTATTTTCTTTGCGTGTGTAAAATACCCAGCAATGGGTATTTTTTTATTGTCAAAAAACAGCAAAATTTGCAACTGGTTCCCAATCGCAGGGGTGCATTATAGGGAATTATATTTATAGATTTTGAGTAGGTAAAGAAAAATACTCCTTCGGGAGTATTTTTTTATTTCTGATATTCACCCGTGTTTTCCTGTTAATTTCTGGCACGATATCTGTATTGGCCATTATGAATAATTAGGATTTCATTAACATCCTAAA
>JAEWKB010000064.1 GCA_023386255.1 Bacteroidota bacterium | reverse complement strand
ACGAAGAGGCTAACAAGAAATATACTAAGCTAACGCTTGATTATAAGTATAACGACAGGAATGACCCTAACCAGTTCTATTTCCGCAGCGACCATTACAACTTTGCGAAGAAAGGCATTCCGATCATTTTTTATTTTAACGGTGTGCATGCTGATTACCACCAGCCTACCGATGAGCCTGATAAAATTGAATATGATTTATTGGCAAAAAGGGCGCAGCTTGATTTTGTTACCGCCTGGGAGCTTGCCAACCGCGAGAACCGGCCTGTTGTTGACAGGGACGGTAAATAATATAATTGAAGTTAATATCTCAGTAGTATAAACTACAGGAAGTTCCATTTCGACGGAAGGAGAAATCTCTAGAAAAACACAGTGAGATTTCTCTTTTCGCTACGCTACAATCGAAATGGAACTTGAGATAAATTTATTTTTTCTTTGAAAAGTTGTTTGAGATAAAAAGGATAACGCTGTTTCTTTTCCGTTTATTGAAAATTTCCCAGTTGACAATGATGCCTATAATGCAAATAGCCATGAGGATAACCAGCAGCGTTACGTAAATAATGTCGTTCAGGCTGTCTACGTACGGAATCTTTAGCACGAAATAATATAGCGATGCAATAAATACCACTACAGACAGTATGAATGAAAATACCTTCATGTACTTTTACTTTTTTAAAATTGATAAGTAAAGTTGTCGTATAGCAAAAGGGTTTTAAAACGGTGGGCAGAAACTTATACAACATCTTTTGCGAACAGACCAGCGCAAATCAATCTTCATATAAAGCAAAGGTATTATTTTAAGTTTTAATTAACAAATGTTATTTAGAATTAATTTAAAGAACTACAGCGCCAGCATCATTTCAGCCATACTTGCATATACTTCATCCCTGCCCTTTACTTTAAACTGATAGGTGTAATACACTTCCCCATCAAGAAAATCTTTAAAGAAACGGGTATCATGTATCATCCTTTCCTGCTCATCAATATGTGCAGGCTGCAGGGTTACATCTTTATTACAAACGGCTTCAGCAACAAACTCATGGCACTGCCTGTCAAAAGTTTTAATTGTCCCTTCAATGTCAAAGTCAGGGCTGTCTATAGTTTTATAAATATCCACATCCAGCGTAATGCCGTGGTCCTTATACTCGGCAGTAAGGCTGTGCTCGTTCTCTTTGAATTTAAAATGCCCGTCGCTTTTAAAAAACTCTTTAAACCCGTCAAAAATCTTTTTTACTTCTTCTTTCTTGGTTTCCTTCCTTTTAAAATCATACTTCTTCTTAAACTCGTCATACTCGCTTTTAATGTCGATCTTTATTTTCAGGTATCCTAAATCCATAGCAGTCAGTATTACATTTCAATGATCTTCTTCGGCTGGAAAAAGTTTACATAGAAAAAGCCAGTAGGGTCTACACCCTGCGCTACAAACATAGCATCAACTTTTTCTATCCCCGCAGCATCATCTTCTCTAATGTTTAAAAATTCCAGGAATTCCTCCCTGTTGCTGAATTTAAAACTAAGGTCGGTGTTAAGCGAATATTCGGTAATGCTGTAATCTGCAGTGGCAACATCAATGCCGGCGCGCTCAAAGGCTTCAGCTATAAGCTTAAAATTTTCTCTCATGGTTTGTTGTTTTTGTTGTACAAAAAAAGCTTCGGGCACTACTACGAAGCTTTTTGGGAATTATAATAATAGTAAGATAGCTATTCGATAGTTTTTTCATTCTTCACGATCTGCACCTTGCCTACCGGCACATCATCATGTTTAGTCAGGAGTACGCCCAGCACGTTCAGCGGAATGTCGACTGCCTCGCCTGAGTGGCGTATTTCGTCCAGAATGTGTTCATAATCCATCGGGTTCAGCACCAGCGTGTCGCCTTTATCAATCTTCTTTTCAAAAAGGTAATTGCGCAGCGCGGCTGTTGATATTTTGCCCAATGCTATATACTCGGCCATAATGTTTCTTTTGTTACAGCTAAGATAAAACTGTTAAAATAATTATTTACAAAGGTTTTGTTAAAACTGGGCAGCCTTACAATTTTATAACCTTAGTTTTAAAAAGCCTATCTTTGCAAAAAATAACTGTTATGCCTACTTTCCAAGATCTTGGCCTGCCTAAATCATTGCAAAAAGCCCTGGACGAACTGGGTTATGAAACCCCTACGCCCATTCAGCTTAAATCTATGCCTGTAATAACTTCGGGCCGTGATATGATGGGTATTGCGCAAACGGGTACGGGTAAAACTTTTGCTTACCTGCTGCCTATACTCAAGCAGTGGAAGTTTGCCGCCACCCACACACCGCGTGTGGTAATAGTAGTGCCCACGCGCGAACTGGTGGTTCAGGTGGTTGAGGAAGTGGAAAAGCTGACAAAGTTTATGTCTGTCCGCACACTGGGCGTGTTTGGTGGCGTAAACATCAACACCCAGAAGACAGCTGTGTATCAGGGAGTAGATATACTGGTGGGCACGCCCGGCCGTATGATGGACCTGGCGCTGGACAACGTAGTACGTTTTGATGAGCTGCAAAAACTGGTAATTGATGAGTTTGATGAGATACTAAACCTGGGCTTCAGGTTCCAGATAACTTCTATCCTTTCTATGATGAAGCCTAAAAGGCAGAACATACTTTTCTCGGCTACAATGACCGATGAGGTGGATGAAATGCTGGATGAGTATTTTGATTTCCCGGAAGAGGTTACACTGGCGCCATCGGGTACTCCGCTGGAAAAGATTGAGCAGCAGGGTTACCACGTTCCCAATTTCCTGACCAAGATAAACATGCTGAAGCACCTGCTGGAGGGCGAAGGGTTTGACCGTGTGCTGGTGTTTGTGAATAACAAGCGCACAGCAGATATACTGATGGAAAAGATCGAAGAAGATTACCCGGAGCAGTTTGGCGTAATACACTCTAACAAATCGCAAAATTACAGGCTGAACACCATGGCGGCTTTTCAGGCGGGCGAGCTGCGCGGCATAGTGACTACTGATGTTATGGCGCGCGGACTGGATATAAGCGACATTACCCATGTAATAAACATGGAGTTTCCCGAAGTGCCTGAGCAGTACATTCACCGTATAGGGCGTACCGGCCGTGCCGATAAAACCGGTACTGCCATAAGCTTTATCACCCCTAAGGAGGAAGAGCAGCAGCTGGCGGCAGAGTTACTAATGGAAAAGGAAATTACCATCTTACCCGTTCCTGAAGGTGTTGAAATTGCTGAGAAACTGTTGGAATTTGAAAAAGACAAGCAAAAGATAAAGCACCTGCTTAAAAGGCCGAAGCACGATGGCGGTACAGCTTTCCATGAAAAGAAAGAGAAAAATAAAAAAGTAAATTTAGGAGGCCCCGGCAGGCGCACCCCGCGCAAAACCGAACCACGCAACCGTGCCGCTGAAGCTAAAAAAGCTGCGAAGAAAAAGAGGAAGTAGTTTATTGAGTATTTTTTATTGCATACTCTGTCATTCTGAACGTAGCGCAGCGGAGTGAAGAATCTCTATAAACGTGGGATTCTTCCTTCGTCAGAATGACAAAGGCAACTACTTACTCTTCGTAAACACCAAACACACCGGCGAGCACACCTGTATACGCTTATTTGTGTCTGTAAGCATACCGGTTGTTTTATCACGTTTAAAGATAACAATGTCGTTGCTGTTCTCGTGGCCTATAAGTACGTAATTGTCTTTAGGGTCAATTACAAAATTACGTGGCCCCTCGCCCATCGTAGGCAGCTCCTGTACAAAGTTCAGCATACCGTTGGCATGGCTTTTAAAAACAGAGATTGTATTGGCATCGCCACGGTTTGTAGCATACAAAAATTTTCCATCGCGAGTAAAATGGATATCAGCTGCGCCGTTTTTGCAGCCCTCATCTTTTATAGCAATGCTTTTTTCCTGTATTAGCGTGGCTTTTTCTTTTATCCAGCTGTAGACGGTAAGGCTGGCATCAAGCTCGTGCAGCACGTAAAAGAAAATCCCGTTCGGGTTAAACACCAGGTGCCGTGGCCCACTGCCGGGTTTAGTGGCTATTACATCTTTCAGCACCAGTATCTTACTCTCCTGCTCAGGGTGATAGTTGTATATGTATATCTTATCAGTCCCAAGGTCGTTTACAAATACAAACTTCTTATCGGGTGAGAAATGGACCATT
>JAEWKB010000302.1 GCA_023386255.1 Bacteroidota bacterium | reverse complement strand
GTACTGTCGCCACGCAACCTACAGTCGCGCATAATGAAAAGGCTGGAAAAAGCAAGCTCTCAATACTCCAAAATTAGTAGCCATAAATAAAAAAAACAGCCTCATAAAGAGGCTGTTCATATTATGTTCTGTGATAATTAAAAATCCCTGTTTACATCAAACGCTTCAAGGTAATCAGCTACACGTTTTACAAATGAGCCTCCCAGTGCGCCATCTACAACGCGGTGGTCATAGCTATGTGAAAGGAACATCTTTTGGCGGATGCCGATGAAATCACCTTCAGGCGTTTCGATTACTGCCGGCACTTTGCGTATGGCGCCCAGTGCAAGGATCCCTACCTGCGGCTGGTTGATAATTGGCGTACCAAACACGCTGCCGAACGTACCTACGTTAGTTACCGTGTAAGTACCACCCTGTGTATCGTCCGGCTTTAGCTTGCCGGCTTTAGCACGGTTACCCAGGTCGTTTACCGCTTTAGCCATGCCAACAAGGTTCAGCTGGTCAGCATTTTTAATTACCGGCACAATAAGGTTGCCGTTTGGTAAGGCCGCCGCCATACCCAGGTTTATGTTTTTCTTTTTGATGATGTACTCACCATCTACAGATATGTTCATCATCGGGAAGTCTTTAAGCGCTTTAGCTACGGCTTCCATAAATATTGGCGTGAAGGTAAGCTTCTCGCCTTCTCTCTTCTCAAATGCGTTTTTAACCTTATCCCTCCATTTTACAATATTGGTAACGTCAACCTCAATGAACGACTGCACGTGAGCTGATGTTTGCACCGACTGCACCATGTAGCCTGATATTAGCTTACGCATGCGGTCCATCTCCACAATTTCATCCTGGCCGTTTACTGATACAGGCATTGCCTTCGGCGTTTCAGGTTTCAGGTTTGAAGTTTCAGGCTGAAGCGCCGGTTGAGCAGCAGGCTGTGCCTCATTTGTGGCTTGTGACTTTTGGCTTCTGCCTTTTATATAATCAAGAATATCGTTCTTGGTAACACGGCCTTCCTTGCCGGTACCTTTTATAGACTCAAGCTCGCCAAGCGATACACCTTCTTCTTTAGCTATGTTTTTTACAAGTGGTGAGTAGAACTTATCAGAATCTGAAAAATCTACCGGAGCGGCAACAGTTTCCTTAGCAGCTTCTACCTGTTTTTCTATAACCTGTACATTAGCAGCTGTAGTTTCTTCCTTTGGAGCATCAACCGCCACACCACCTTCGGTCTCAATATAAGCAATGGTTTGCCCTACCTGAACCACATCATTCACCTGGAACAATATTTCAGTAAGCGTACCCGAAACTTCAGAAGGCACTTCCGAATCAACTTTATCGGTAGCTATTTCAAGTACTGCCTCATCAGCTTCAATATGGTCACCCACATTTTTCAGCCAGTTTGTAATGGTTGCCTCAGCAACACTCTCACCCATTTTGGGTAATTTAAGTTCAAATTTTGCCATATCGTTAACCTAAAGGTAAAATTAGTGTTTGTGCTTGCGAAATTAATACTTTTTTTGAACTAATACTTTTCCTTCAATAATTATTGTGCCTTTTTTACTCACCAGATTATTACCTGTCCCCTGTCGTTACTGCTGTTGCTGCCTATTATATAATTGCATCCTGCAGGCCTTATCTTAAACGTTACACATTTTTTGTTTTTTTCCATTATGGCAATTATTTCGCTGAATGACAGTAGCTCATTATCCAGTATTATTTCGGCATCCTTGTCACGTGAAGGTATTACACTATGCTCATACTGTGCAATGCGCACAACCTTTTTATGCAGCGTACTTTCCAGTGTTTGCCGCAATTCTTCATTTTTAGAAAAAAGGATATAATACTCAGGCTGTTTTACTTCAGCCTTTTTATTCTTTTTTGCCATTGCAAAAAATGCTGCCCCTATCTTCATAAAGCCATCAAATACAGGCGAACCCCTGAAGTGTTTTTTATAGAAGAACTGCATCGCCTCACGAAAGCGCCTCATATACGTACCGTCCTTAACCGTGCTTTCACCTTTATAATGAATAATACTTGTACCACTGAAATAATAATTATGATAACCTCTTTTTAGCACCGTGTACGACAGGTCTATATCATCGCTGTACATAAAGCAGTCTTCATCAAACCCGCCAACAGAAAGGTACAGCTCCTTCTCCATAAACATGCACGCGCCCGAAAGTATATCTACCCTACCCGTCTGGTTATCCGGCAGGTGCTGCGCATAATATTTATTGAATAAGGATGTACGAGGGAATAACTTATACAAGGCACTAATTTTAGTAATGGCCACCCACGGTGTTGGCACCCCGCGCTTGCTTTCGGGGAGAAAGTGGCCCGTGCCGTCTATCATTTTTACACCTACTATTCCAAGGTTAGCTTCTGTCCCGGCAAAAGCAAAGAGTTTGGTAAACGTATCTTCGGCTACAACGGTATCAGGATTAAGTATACAAATGTAATTACCCTTCGCGGCAGCCACGCCTATATTATTTCCCTTAGGGTAACCTGCGTTCTCTTTATTCTGTATAAGGGTAACATCAGGAAAATACTGCCGTATCATGGCATAGCTGTCATCATCAGAGTTGTTATCAACCACAATTATTTCTCCCTCAATATCCTTAAGGGCTTTTTGCACGCTCAGCACACACTGCTGTAAAAACCAGCGCACATTATAATTAAGTATGATAACCGATAATTGCATATGCAAATATAGCATTTGCAGGGGTATAAAATAGAAAAAGCGCCCTTGCAAGGACGCTTTTTCCAAACTAACTCAAACCTATTTATGCAATCTCAATCAATCGTTTTGGTTTTGGCAATGCTTCTTCTTTTTTAGGAAGGGTTATTTTAAGGATACCACCCTGGTAAGAAGCATTAATATCATCTTCTTTTACAGTTTCAGGCAAGGTGAATGATCTCCTGAAGGAAGAGAATGTAAATTCCCTTTTCGTGTATTTACCTTCTTCCTGGTTGTTCTCAGTTTTGATTTCGGAAGAAATAGTCAAAAGCTCATTATCAAGCTCAATATTAAAATCTTCTTTCTTCATTCCCGGAGCCATAAGCTCAACCATGAACGAATTTTCATTCTCCCTGATATTTACCGGCGGAACCATCTTGTTAATTACCTGTGTCCCACCCATCCAGTCTTTAAAAAGTTCATCCATTACCGATGGAAATAAACCGTTGCTGTTTGCATTTCTTTTTACTAAGTTCATATTATTATAAATTTAGTTAGACATTCATGTTTTATTGTACATGATGATTATAGGCAACTTCTATTCCATAAGTAAATAATGCGTCAAATTGACACATTATATGACAATTTGGCGTTTATAATTAAGCTTTCGGATTAATACGTTCTTTAATTTCTTTACCTGTTTTAGGGCATTTGCCGCAAAACTCAGCATATTCCAGTTCAGGATTTAAAATGCTGTCATTTTTAGTGGCAAGAAATATTCTCTGCAGTATCATTTCCTTACCATTAATTGTGGTAGTCACTATATATTTACCGTCAGCACCCGGCTTAAGGTATAATTTTTTCCCCGGAAAAGATACCAGGCAAAATTCATAGTGTCCGTTCTTCAGCTTACTGCAGGTAACGCCATAGGCCATTTTTCGCTGTAGGCCGGAGAGCTCTTCTTTCTTGCCTCCTTTGGTATAGGTAATGCGGTAAACATCTATAGGCTCTTTTGCATTAAGAGTTTTACCTGAAGTAAGGTTAGCATCATATACAAAAGTATTGTGGTTGCGGTTGTGCTGTATGTAAAACAGCCTTCCGGGAGCATCGGGCGGTACAGGATACCCTTTTTGGGCATGCCCTGCAACTACCCCTGCCCATAAAACAAATAAAAGTAAGGATGCTTTCATAGGCCTAAAGTTTTTTGATTAATGATTGATTTCCATAAAGATAGAAAAATTTTTTGATGCTTAAGAAATATTTAACGGCCTTCATCAGTATTACTGTTTCTACTACAGCAAAAGCAGGCCAGAAGCTGAAACAAAAAACCTATTTTTGCAAAAAAATAAAGCATAGTGAATTATCTTTCAGTAGAAAATATATCAAAGTCGTTCGGCGAGCGCACCTTGTTCGAGAACATATCCTTCGGCATCAACAAAGACCAAAAGATAGCGTTTGTAGCCAAGAACGGCACAGGCAAGACCAGCATACTTAAAATAATAAATGGTGAGGACACGCCCGATACCGGCCAGGTAGTTATCCGTAAAGATATTAAGATGGCGTTCCTTAGCCAGGAACCCGCCCTTGACCCGGAGCTCACCATAGAGGAAAGCATTTTTGCTTCAGACAATGAAACGCTGAAGGTTATTGAACAATATGAAAAGGCACTTGAAAATCCTGAAGACGAAGAGGCTTACCAAAAAGCTTTCGAACGTATGGACCTGCACAACGCCTGGGATTTTGAAACCCAGTACAAGCAGATACTGTTCAAACTGAAGATGGAAGACCTGAAGCTTAAGGTAAAGAACTTGTCCGGAGGGCAAAAGAAACGCCTGGCGCTGGCCATCATCCTAATCAACAAGCCCGACCTGCTGATACTGGACGAGCCAACCAACCACCTGGATCTTGAAATGATCGAATGGCTGGAGAACTACTTTGCAAAAGAAAACATGACGCTTTTCATGGTTACGCACGACCGTTTTTTCCTGGAACGTGTGTGTAACGAGATCATAGAACTGGAAAATGGCAAACTTTATCAGTACAAAGGCAACTATTCCTACTATCTTACCAAAAAAGAAGAGCGTATTGCCGCCGAAAATGCCAGTATAGACAAAGCACAGAACTTATT
>JAEWKB010000225.1 GCA_023386255.1 Bacteroidota bacterium | reverse complement strand
TTTGTAAAAATAGCGGCATGGTATTGCTATACGCCGAAGCAAACGAATCTTCAAGGAACTTCCTGATTCCCTTTTGTTGTATTTGCGCCGAATGCTTCCCCGTATAACCGAGCCGGAGCGACCAAAGCGTGTAATTATCCATATAACATTGCTCTTTAAAGTAAATATAGTAAGGCAATGTTGATTAGACTGTTAAAAGTGGGGAAAGGTTTAAACAAAAAAACCTGCAGCTCGCACTGCAGGTTGTTCAACTTTATCCTATTATTACCACTATTTTATTAACTCAAAGCTCCTTCTTACAAAAGCTGTAAGCTCTTCACCTTTAAGTAAGTTCTGGCTTAGCTTTGCCAGGTCAAGCGCCTGTTTTACAAGTGCCTCCTGGCGGGACTTGTCTTCGCTGTTCAATATGTTAGCAGATAACTCGTGGTTGGTGTTCACCACAAGGTTATACATCTCGGGGAAGTTGCCCATGCCGAACATGCCGCCACCGCCGGTCTGGCTCATTTCTTTCATGCGGCGCATAAATTCCGGCTGCGTTATCATGAAAGGAGCGGCGCTGCTGTCCATCGCTTCAAGCTGCACGCTGTAAGTTTGTTTCGGTACTATTTCTTCAAGCACATTTTTAAGCTTGTCTTTCTCCTCATCAGATAATTTAGATATCTGTTCTTCATCCTTTTTAATAAGCTTATCAATATGGTCAGAGTCTACACGTGTAAATGTCAGGTTCTCATTATCGCTTTCCAGTTTCTGTATCAGGTGCGATACAATAGGCGAATCAAGCAACAGTACCTCATAACCTTTGTCTTTAGCAGCAGCTATATAGCTGTGTTGGGCATCTTTGTTTGAGGCATATAGCACTACCAGCTTACCATCTTTATCGGTTTGGTTATCTTTTAATTTTTCTTTAAGCTCATCAAGCGTAAAAAATTCATCATCTACAGTAGGGTATAATACAAAAGCGCCTGCTTTTTCATAGAATTTAGGCTCGCTAAGCATACCGTACTCCAGCACTATTTTAATGTCGTTCCATTTCTGCTCAAAATCCTCACGGTTTTCTGTAAATAATGATTTAAGCTTATCGGCTACCTTTCGGGTAATGTAGTTAGAAATCTTTTTCACGGCACCGTCAGCCTGCAGGTAAGAGCGCGACACGTTAAGCGGAATGTCCGGGCTGTCTATCACACCACGAAGCATGGTAAGGAATTCCGGCACAATGCCTTCTACATTATCAGTAACAAATACCTGGTTTTGGTACAGCTGTATCTTGTCTTTCTGAACCTGCAGGTCTGCTGAAAGTTTAGGGAAGTACAAAATACCGGTAAGGTTAAAAGGATAATCTACATTAAGGTGTATGTTGAAGAGCGGCTCATCAAACTGCATTGGGTACAGCTCGTGGTAAAAAGCCTTATAATCTTCATCTGTCAGGTCGCTCGGCTGCTTTGTCCACGCCGGTGTCGGGTTGTTGATGATGTTGTCAACCTCAACCTCTTCCGCTTTATAATCTTCAGGAGCGTCCTCAGGTTTAGGAAGTGTTTCTTTGCGTGTACCAAATTTAATAGGCACAGGCATAAACTTGTTGTATTTCTTCAGCAATTCACGAATGCGGTATTCCTCAAGGAACTCAGTTGAATCTTCCGCAATGTGCAGGATAATCTCAGTACCGCGTTCTGTTTTATCCGCAGGCTCAAGGGTAAATTCAGGGCTGCCGTCGCACACCCAGTGTACAGCAGGTTCGTCTTTGTAGGATTTGGTAATAATCTCCACCTTTTCAGCTACCATAAAGGCCGAGTAGAAACCAAGCCCGAAGTGGCCGATAATGCCCGCATCTTTAGCAGAATCCTTATACTTTTCAAGAAATTCTTCTGCGCCCGAAAAAGCCACCTGGTTGATATACTTCTCAACCTCTTCGCCCGTCATACCAATACCCTGGTCAATAATGTGGAGCTTTTTACCCTCTTTATCAACTTTTACTTCAATAATAGGATTACCATACTCCACTTTTGCTTCACCAATGCCTGTAAGGTGCTTCAGCTTTAATGTAGCATCTGTAGCATTACTTACCAATTCGCGCAGAAAGATCTCATGGTCACTGTATAAAAATTTCTTGATTAAGGGAAATATGTTTTCAACCGAAACATTAATTTTTCCTGTTGTCATAGTATATTGTTTGTTATGATTAGCTGCTTCAGACCATTCAAATAAAATACCAACCCTTGTTTTGGTGACAATTTGGCATTACTGCGCTGCTGCCGCGTCAGTTTATGTTAAAGAAAAGCATCTTTAAGAAAAGATTAATATGCCGTTGCAACACTGTTTGTCTTACCGAAGTGCCTGTAAAACTTGCTGCTATATAACTCATAGCTTTAACAGTAATGCTAAAGGTAAGTTAATTCCTGCTAAATAGATATAGGAGTTCTTGTAAGTTATGTAGTAATGTTAGTAACTTTATAGTTACAAATAATAACCAAAACCTGAATAACAATTATGAAAAAACTTCTGTTATTAAGCATGTGCGTTATAGGCATGGCTTCCTGCGGATCGCTTGACACAAAATCGCAGACAGGGCTAAAGGGTGACTGGATGATATCCAGCGTAACTTATCCCGGCTCTGATTATATTAAAGTCACTTCGTTTGATGTGGCCGACTCGAAATGTTTTGAAGGCAGCTCATGGAAATTTGTACCTAACAACAATACCGGTACAATGACCCTGGCCAAAGCCGGATGTCCGTCGTTTACTAGCCCTATTGTATGGACTATAACAAAGGAAGGCGCATTTACACTCAAAATTACTGAAGGCGAAAAAGCTAAAAGGGTTTCTCAGGGATATTTCCTGCAGATGCGCAACCAGTCTGAAAGTTCTTTCCAGCTTGTAGATAATGTATCGGTAGGCGGAAGAAATACTGAAGTAGTTTATCAATTCACTAAAATGTAAAATCAATAAAACAGAATAATTATGAAAAATATCAAGGTTTATATACTGTCGTTAGCTATGTTTGCAGGCATTGGTATCACATCCTGCGAATCAGTTAAAAATACTAATAAAACGCAACGTGGCGTTGCCATAGGAGCCGCATCTGGAGCTGTTATAGGCGGTGTACTGGGTAATAATATAGGCAAAGGAGGCAATACTGCATTGGGAGCCATTATAGGTGGTGTTGTAGGTGGTACAGTTGGTGGTGTTATAGGTAACAGGATGGACAAACAGGCCCAGAAAATTGAGCAGGCGCTTCCCGGTGCTGAAGTTGACAGGGTAGGTGAGGGAATTAAGCTTACACTGGGTGAAAATTCTGTAAATTTTGACCTGAACAAAGCTACGCTTACATCTACAGCTAAGGCTAATCTTGACAGGCTTGTACCGGTATTTAATGAATATCCGGATACTAATATCCAGATATTTGGCTATACTGACAGCAGTGGTGCTGAAGATTATAACCTAAGGCTGTCCGAAGAAAGGGCGGCATCAGTAAGAAGTTACCTTGTGAGCAAAGGCCTTAAGTCGTCACGTTTTAATACTATTGGGCGTGGTGAAGCCGATCCTATTGCTGATAACTCCAGCGCATCGGGTATGGCTAAAAACAGGCGCGTAGAATTTGCTATTACAGCTAATGAGAAAATGATACAGGATGCTGAAAGGGAAGCAAAACAATAAATATCAAAAACAAAAAAGAAGGCTGCCAATTGGCAGCCTTTAATTTTTTATCTCCAGTCAGCATCAGACTTGTTTCTTCCTAAATAAACGGTTAATCCGGCCGAAGCGGTAAACATATTAGCTGTAAAGCTTGGCCTTTCTCCAACATAAGGAGTAGAAGGGTAGCTGCCGTCAAAGTTAAAGTGCTGTGTAAAGTTAACCAGGTAAGAAGCATCAATGTGTATAGCTATAGATTCAGAAACATAGATTTGAGGTGTAAGCCCCACAATTACATGCCCTATATTATCAATACCGGGGTTGCTTAATGATTTAAGCGCAGAATATCCTATCCCCGCATGTACAAGCAGGTTAAGGCGATCCATGGTATTCCACGGTATATCAAGCGTACGCCCCAGGTTATGTACTCCCTGTAGTGAAAACCTGTTGTAATCAGATCCTTCATCAGAGCTTCCATCAAGCCTGAAGCGGTCATTGGCATAATCAAATTTTACACCCCAGCTGTCGTCAATCATATACCTGAAGCCGATGCCAAAATGATTTATCCCTGTAATGGTTTTATTGTGTGTTGTGCCATTGAAACCATAATCGGCCTCAATAGATACCTGATCGTAAGTACGCATTTGCGCAAAACCACTAATTGAAATTATAAATAGCGAAACTATTGTGAAAATCTTATTCATATGTAGGATAAATTTCAGTCAAAGATATTAGTATCGTAATAGCTTGTAAAATGAATTAGGTTATTTAACAAAAATAGTTTGCAAAGTTAAACATTTTAATTTATTTATTAAAGATATAATAGTATTGTAGGTCGGAAATAGGAAATATTTAACAGGAATTATGTTTGTAGGCATCATGTAATCCGCTGCCTTTTAATCTTTTAGTTAAATAAATGTTAAGTGCAAAAATTGTGGTTGTTAAAACACATATTTATTTACAGTTTAGATTTTTAATGTGCTACCCATTAAATACTTTTGCATAAAGTTTAAATATGCTTGCTGTAAAAAATATATCGTTTGGTTATACAGATAAAAAAATACTTCACAACCTTTCTTTTACAGTTAAGAAAGGCCAGAATATTGCAGTGATAGGAGAAAGCGGATGCGGTAAAAGCACATTGCTTAAACTTATTTATGGCCTTTATGACCTAAATGAAGGGGAAATCAGTTTTAGCGGCACGCCTGTTACCGGCCCAAAGTTTAACCTGGTGCCCGGTATGCCTTACATGAAGTATCTTGCGCAGGATTTTGACCTGATGCCTTACATTAGCGCTGCGGAAAACGTGGGCAAGTTCCTTTCAAATTTTTATCCTGAAGAAAAAGATCAACGGGTGAGGGAATTGCTTGAAGTGGTTGAGATGGCTGAATTTGCCGATGTGCATGCCAAACACCTTAGCGGCGGCCAGCAACAGCGCATTGCCATAGCACGTGTACTGGCCCGGGAACCAGAAGTATTATTGCTGGATGAGCCATTCAGCCATATTGATAACTTCAGAAAGAATGCCCTGCGCCGTAACCTGTTTGCCTACCTAAAGCAAAAAGGGATTACTGTTATTGTAGCCACGCACGACAGTACCGATGCGCTCTCATTTGCTGATGAAACTATAGTGATACAGGAGGGAAGGATACTGGATAAAGCGCCGTCAAAAGAGATTTATTATAATCCAAAAAATAAATATGCCGCTTCACTTTTTGGTGAAGTGAACGAGATAAAACTGGAGCTTTTAACCCTCACCAAAAATCCCGAAGAAACAGTATTGCTATACCCGCACCAGCTTAAGATTGTTGAAGCCGGGCCACTAAAGGTTGTGGTAAAGCAATGCTACTTTAAAGGAAACCGCTACCTGGTTAAAGCAGCTTTAGGCAGGCAGGTTATATTTTTTGAGCATTATAAAGAACTGCTTACCAACGCTGAAGTTACCCTTGCGGTAGACCGGAACGCTTTTGCGTAGCAACCTGTACCAGCCATATTTAAGGCGCGCCCGCATAAAGTAAATAAAAAGCCGCCTTTATACTGGCGGCTTTTTAAAATTAAACCGTGATTATTTTTTATTCTTTACATACTTCTCCAGCCACTGGTCCTGTTCCCACAGCAGGTGCAGGATGCTTTCAATAGCAGCATAGCCATGGCTTTCCTTTGGCAGCAGTACCAGCCTGGTGGGCGCCCCAAAACCTTTTAGTGCATTAAAATAACGCTCGCTCTGCATAGGGAAGGTACCGGAGTTGTTGTCCGCTTCACCGTGTATAAGCAGCAGCGGGGTCTTCATCTTATCAGCATGCATAAAGGGCGACATGGTATTATACACTTCAGGTGCTTCCCAGTAGTTGCGCTCCTCACTCTGGAACCCGAACGGTGTAAGCGTCCTGTTATAGGCACCGCTGCGCGCAATTCCCGCTGCAAACAGGTTGGAATGCGTGAGGAGGTTGGCCGTCATAAATGCGCCATAAGAGTGTCCGCCTACAGCCACACGTTTCCGGTCAATGTAACCTAACGCATCTACAGCATCAATAGCGGCTTTGGCATCAGCTACAAGCTGGTCTATAAAAGTGTCATTAGGTTCTGCCTTGCCTTCGCCCACAATAGGGAAAGAAGCATCATCAAGCACCGCATAACCACGCGTTACCCAATACACCGGGGAACCGTAATTGGGATAGGTAAAGTCATTTGGGTTTGAGGTGTTTTGCGATGCGCTGTTCTTGTCCTTGAACTCGGCCGGGTACGCCCAGATGATAAGCGGCAGCTTTTCTTTCTTCTTTTTATCATAACCCACCGGTAGGTAAAGTGTTCCGCTCAGGTCGAGCCCATCAGCACGCTTGTACTTTATTACTTCTTTATGTACGTTCTCTATCTTCTTAAACGGATTCTCAAAGAAGGTAACCTGTTGTGGCTTACCCTTCTTTTTAATATTGATGACGTAGTAATTGGGGTACTGGTTCTTTGCTTCTATCTGAACCAACACCTCACCTTTTTTAGCATCTATGAGAGAGTTGAAGCTTTCCTTTTTATCAGTATAGTTAGACTGGTACAGCCTTGTTTTCTTTCTGGTCTTCAGGTTAAATTCATCAATAAAAGGGAATTGCCCTTTTTCGGTATAGCCATCGCCAACCAGGTAAGTATTTCCGTTTTCAAGGTTCAGGACATAGCGGCCCCATTCGTTCCTCCTGGTGTCAAAGCTTCCGGGATCGGTATATACATCCTGATAGTTCCTGTCGAAAAGTACCTCCGGCTTTTGTGCCGCATCTGACGGATTAAATACATAAGTCTTTGTATTACGTGTATTCCACCAGCGGTCGTTTACCAATGCGGTATTGTCATTCCCCCAGGTAATACCGGCATAACGATTAATAGTTTTAACTACACTGCGTGGTGTTCCGGTAAAAGGTGCAGGCAGTTCAAACACTTCATCACGAAACGGGACTTCTATGGCAGGGTCGCCACCGTCAAGCGCTTCTGTCCATACAATTGTGGCTGGCTTATCGGCACGCCAGGTAATGCTGCGGCGGCCTTTCTCGGTAGCCATAAAGCCCTTAGGCATATCTTCAATAAGCGGTTTTTCATTTATGGTTGTTACCGCTCTTCCATCGGCGGAATATATGGTGCTTTTGGTAGGGAACCTGTCAAGCGTTACGATATAAGAGAACGGCTTGTGCAGCGTTGTCACCATTACATAGTTCCCATCAGGTGAAAATCCTGTACCACCGTACATTGCTGCTCCGGCCCAGCGTGTTGTTGTGCCATCCAGAGTAACTTTATAAAGTTCAGATGTTACCAGTGTTTCAAAATTAGCTTCATCATTTTTGTTCTTCAGCAGGTACTGGTAGGTGCGGTTCTGCGCTTTAGAGCCGTCACTTACAGTAACCGTAGGCCCTGTAGGTATGGCATCGGCAGTTTTTATAAGCGCGGGCCTGTTTGCGGGAAGCATCTTAACCAGCAACGCATTGCTGTCCCTAAACCACACTACAGGGTTACCCATGTTGGCATTGGCTGTTGCGGCAGTAAGCTTTCGTGCCTGGAGCATATTCAGGTCAAGCAGCCATACCTCCACACCGGTTTCGGTAGTGTTTGTAAAAGCCATCTTCGTCTCGTCTGGCGACCAGCTGAAATTAGTGAGCTTTGGGATCTGCGGCAGCCCCTTTACCTGTACCGGCTCTTTATCTTTAAGCTTTTTATATTTCAGGTTATTTATGTAGGTAACCGTGCTCGAGATGTTAGTGCGCGGATTTATCCGCAACCCTGCCAGCTTCAGTTCTTCATCCGAAAGGTCGGCCAGTGTTTTATAGCTGTTGCGGTACATGAGCACCATGTGGCGGTTTTTACTGTCCATAGATACTGATGGCGCACGCTGCACATCAACAAGTTCCAGTATTTCTTTAGGCGGTTTCTGGTATGTAAGGTTTTCCTGCGCGGCCAGCGGAAGGCTAAGCAGCAGGCATACCAGTGAGGTGTATACAAGTTTCATAAAAGTGTAGTTGTTTTACAAGATTTGTCTAAAGTAATATTTTATTGTTACATAACATATTTGGAATTGTTTTGGCGCGTAAAATTGCATACCCTGCAAAAAAGGCAAATCTTGTGGCCTTAAGTTTTGAGGATTGCTTATTTTTACACCTTGATTTTTAATAAAATATTATTTCATGTATAATTCAAAGATTTCGGGCCTGGGCTATTATGTTCCTGAGAATGTCGTAACCAATGATGACCTCTCTAAAGTAATGGATACCAATGATGAGTGGATACAGGAACGCACAGGCATAAAAGAAAGAAGGCATGTGGTAAAGGGCGATGGCGATACCACAACAACGATGGGCGTAAAAGCTGCTAAAATAGCTATAGAACGTGCCGGCATTGACAAAGACGATATTGATTTCATAATATTTGCTACCCTTAGCCCGGATTATTATTTTCCGGGGCCGGGCGTGCTTGTGCAGCGCGACCTGGAACTGAAGCGTACCGTAGGCGCCCTTGACGTGCGTAACCAGTGTTCGGGCTTCATATATGCGCTTTCGGTGGCAGACCAGTTCATAAAGACCGGGATGTACAAAAATATCCTTATCATCGGTTCGGAACTTCACTCGACAGGATTGGATATGACAACCCGCGGAAGGGGTGTGTCAGTAATTTTTGGCGATGGCGCAGGGGCTGCCGTGCTTACACGTGCTGAAGATAACAGCAAAGGTATACTTAGTACACACCTGCACAGCGAGGGCCAGCATGCTGAAGAACTTTCGCTTATTGCACCGGGTATGGGCAGGCGCTGGGTTACAGATATCATTGCCGATAATAACCCTGATGATGAAAGCTACTACCCCTACATGAACGGACAATTTGTGTTTAAAAATGCAGTAGTACGTTTTAGCGAGGTTATCATGGAGGGGCTTAAGGCGAACAACCTGGAGGTAACCGATATTGACATGCTGATACCGCACCAGGCCAACCTGAGGATATCGCAGTTTATACAGCAGAAATTTAAGCTTACTGATGATAAAGTTCATAATAATATAATGAGCTACGGTAACACCACCGCAGCATCAATTCCTATTGCTTTAACTGAGGCGTGGGAAAAGGGTAAAATAAAAGAAGGTGATACTGTGGTACTTGCAGCTTTCGGGAGCGGGTTTACCTGGGGAAGCGCGATTATTAAGTGGTAGTTTGGATTGTTATACTGTTGGATTTTTAGATTGTTCGACTATTAGATATAGAATAAGGCTGTTTCGATAAGAGGCAGCCTTTTCTTTTTAAGATTAGCAGACATTCAGACATTCAGACGTTCAGACTTTCAGACCTTAGGATTTTTGATTTTAGAGATTTCTCCCTACGGTCGAAATTGAAAACAGCATACTTTAACGCGAAACGCCGGATGTTACTCCGGCGTTTCAACTAACTACTAAACCTATTTATGAAAACATAAACTACTACTTATTAATGTGCGGGTTTTTAGAACATCCCGCCGCTGCTTTGCTTGGTGTTGTCATCACGCTGCTTACGCTCCATCGCCCTGTTCTTGCCACCGCCAAACCTGTAGTTAAGCGAGAAGTACACGGTGCGGCTTTCCCAGGTAAACTCCCCTGTTTGTGGCCATGGGTTTTGGCTGTCAAACGCGTAGCGCATGGTTTTGAACATATCGTTGAAACGGATGCTAAGCGACATTTTGTTGTCCAGCAGGCTGTAACGTGCTCCGGCATCAACCTTATACATTTCCCTGCCATTGTTCTGTATTCCGTCTACAGGGCCCCTGTAGAACCCGAACAATAAGAAGCTAAGCCTGTTATTTACCCTGAAATTACTGTTTAGCCTTGCATTGAAAGCGTTAACATCTACATTGCGGGTTACAAATTCAAATGTATCCGGAGCAACCTGCACTGCTACGAGGCCTCTTTGGGATATTCCGGAGAAATCTATTGCAGGCTGTACATCCCACCACTTTGTTATTTTATAATTGGCTGAAACTTCAAAACCAAAGGCATTGTTCCTGTCAAAGTTCTGGAAGCTCATTATCATGTCCTGTGTCTCGGCAGTAGTTTCATCAGGATATATTACGCGGTTTATTTCGTCATTTATAATCCTGTAGAAAACACCCGCTGTTATAGATGACCCCTGGCCAAACATTTTAGTATAGTTTAGCTCAACCGAATTTGTAAACTGCGGCTCAAGCTCCGGGTTTCCTATTGATGATACCAACGGCGTAGAGAACTCCCTTAGCGGTTTTGTCTGGTCTATGCCCGGCCTGTCAACCCTGCGGCTGTAGCTAAGCTGGAACATGTTCTTCTCATTAAGGTTGTACGTAAGGTATGCAGATGGATATACGGTAATGTAATCATCTTCAAAGGTGCTTTGCCCGTTGTTGAAGTTGGCTTTTACCTTATAGCTCTCAAACCTTGCACCAAGCTGGTAGCTAAACTTATCAAACTTCTGCCCAAAAGTGGCATAAGCCGAATAAATATCCATGTCATAGCTGTATACTGCATCCTGTAAAGATGGGTTTGCCAGCACTCGTGTAGTGTTATACACATTATCGGTCCTTATCACCCTTGCCTCGGCGCCCAGTTCAAGGTTAGATTTCTCACTTAGCGGATTAACATAATCAAGGTTTATGGTGGTATTCTGGCGTTTGTCAATAAGCGCGTCAGAGTATGTGGTTGTGCCTACACCTTCAATATCTGTATTATAAACTACATCCTGCGTGTCTTCAGAGTCGTTAAAGTTGGCTTCAAGGTCAAGCGTGTGGCCTTCTTTGGCAAACTTGTGCTTGTAAGCAAGGTTGTAGCTGTTATTAAAGTTGTCGCCATCAAGGTAAGAGCGCTGCCTTTGGTCAGACGCATCATTATTCGGGTATAATACATCGGTAGCCACCGTTGCCTCGCCTTCAAAATAGTTCTGGTTGGTATAAACTGAAATTGTATTGTTATCATCAATGTAAAAATCCATTCCTATTTTGCCAAGTACACCGCCATTGTCATTTTCTACGTCAATCAGCTGGCGGGAGTATATATCGTAGCGGGTTACATCCCCGCCATTGTACCACTTGCCAAAGTTGCTGCCCAGTGTGGTAAAGAAGTTTACCTTGCCCTTACGGTAGTTCATATCCAGCGAGTTGTTGAACTTAGGCGTTTCACCAAAGTTAACACCCGCATTAAAGTTTCCGTTAAAACCGTCATTCGAGTTTTTGTGAAGGATGATGTTAATGATACCACTCATGCCCTCAGGATTATACTTGGCACTTGGGTTGGTAATAAGCTCAATCTTCTTTATTGATGTAGAAGGTATCTGCTTCAGCAGTTGTGCAGGGTCAATATTGGTGGGGCGGCCATCTACAAGTATCCTTACATTCTGGTTGCCGCGCAGGGAAATGTTGCCATCCTGGTCAACATTAACCGATGGTATATTACCCATAATTTCGGCGGCTGTACCGCCCGCTGTAGTCAGGTCGCGACCCACGGTAATAACCTTGCGGTCTATTTTCTGCTCTATGGTTGAAGTTTCCTTTATAATCTCAACTTCATTAAGTGTTGTAACTTCTTCATCAAGCTTAAGCGTTCCCAGATTAGCTGTTTTGTCGGCGTCTGTTAGTTTAGCCGAAAGAACATAGGTCTTATATCCCATGAACTGAATTTCAACCGTATAATCTTTAAGGGCAAGCCCTTTAACTTCAAAGTTACCATTATCATCAGTAATGCCGCCGGTTACAACGGTGCCATTATCTTTAACAACAATGTTTACGTATGGGATAGGCTCGGTTGTGGCTTTATCTATAACCTTGCCTGTAATGCTGCCCTGATTTTGGGCAGTAATAGTCATGATGCTCCCGAAAAGGAGCATGAACAGCATTTTAAGTTTCATGTTCGTTTTTAATTGATGATTGATTGATGGTGCAAAAGTATAACAAAATTTGTAATATGCAATACCAAGTACCTTACAATGCAAATAAAATTTAAATTTTGTATGCATTATATTCCATAAGACAATTCATCTATGGATTTGTTACAGTAAACAATGAAATTTATCTAATTTAAAATTAATACACGTAAGATTGTTAAAGAGTTGTTAATTGCTGTTCCTTGAAAATGAGGTGATTCGCATAATTAAATTTTAATTGCCGTTAACAAAGTTTTTGAAATTTTTCCTGCGAAAGCGTTTCCAAATATCATTATCTTTGCACGCTTTAAAAAATTATATACAATGGCATTATCACTGTTACTTACTTCCCACATACGAAATGCGGTCACGGCCCTGTTTGGCATTACTTTAGAAAAAGTAGAGTTACAGGCCACCCGAAGGGAATTTGAAGGTGATATTACCATGGTGATATTCCCGCTTTTAAAGCTGGTTAAGGGCAACCCCGCAGAGCTCGGAAGCAAAATAGGCCAATATCTGGTTGATAGTACTGATGAGGTGGTTACATTCAATGTAGTTTCGGGTTTCCTTAACCTGGTAATCTCTGACAGATATTACATCAACTTCTTTAATGAAGTTAAGGATAATGAGGCTTTTGGCGCTGTGGCACCTGCCGAAGGCGGTAAGGCCATTATGGTTGAATATGCCTCGCCAAATACCAACAAACCATTGCATTTAGGGCATGTGAGGAATGTACTGTTAGGTTATTCAGTAGCAGAGATACTGAATAACCTAACAGTAC
>JAEWKB010000006.1 GCA_023386255.1 Bacteroidota bacterium | reverse complement strand
TTGAAATTCAGGTTGTGGGCGATTCATTCGGTAAAGCATGCCACCTTTCTGAAAGGGACTGCTCTGTACAACGCCGCCACCAAAAGCTTACTGAAGAAACGCCATCGCCATTTATGACTGACGAACTTCGTGAGAAAATGGGTGAAGCTGCTGTTAAGGCTGCTGAATATATTAAATATGAAGGTGCCGGTACGGTTGAATTCCTTGTGGACAAGCACAGGAACTTCTACTTCATGGAAATGAACACACGTATACAGGTAGAGCATCCTATAACCGAGCAGGTTATTGATTATGACCTTATCCGTGAGCAGATAATGGTTGCTGCCGGTGTGCCTATTTCAGGTAAAAACTACCTTCCGCAGCTGCATTCTATAGAGTGCCGTATTAATGCTGAAGACCCTTATAATGATTTTCGTCCGTCGCCGGGTAAAATTACTACCCTGCACATGCCGGGAGGGCATGGTGTAAGGCTTGATACACACGTATATTCAGGTTATACCATTCCGCCAAACTATGATTCGATGATCGCGAAACTAATAACCACTGCCCAGACCAGGGAAGAGGCTATTAACAAAATGAAGCGTGCCCTTGATGAGTTTGTGATTGAAGGTATTAAAACTACCATACCTTTCCACAGGCAGCTTATGGATGAGCCGGATTATGTAGCCGGTAATTATACCACAAAGTTCATGGAATCTTTTAAAATGAAAGAGCCAGCACAATAAATAAATCCCGCTCCGGCGGGATTTTTTATTTTCCTGCTTTTGGTAATAGCGTAAAAAGTTGTACCTATGCTGCACATTAAACCATACATCATGAAAAAAACAATCAGTAAAATTTTAGGTACAATGGTAATACTGTTGCTGTTTACAGTTTCGGTTCAGGCTCAGGACAAAGCAGCAGAAGGTGCCAAAGCAGTAACTAACCACATGAAAGAGCAGCTTTCGCTTAACGACAGCCAGTACACCAAAGTGTATGCTGTTAACCTTGACTTCCTTAAGAAGGCGATGGAAAATAAAAATGCAGGTGATAAAACAAAGCTGGAAAAGGCAAAAAGGCAGAAAGCGCTGGATGAGGAAAGGGATACAAAACTGGAATCAGTACTTACAAAAGAACAGTTCAGGATGTTTATAGCCAACAAGGCCGAGAACAGGAAAAAATTAAGAGCCTACTTCCAGGACAAAACAGAAGAATAAAAAAAGCCGGAGCATTTGCTCCGGCTTTCTTGTTATATGACCTATTGCTTTATATCAAGCTTCTTAGCCATGTCTTTGGTTAATCCGCCTTTGTTTAGCAGAATAGCTGTCGTTTTATACTTCACAAAGTTTTTGCTCATGTACATGTAGCCTTTGTAGTCGTTGCTTGCACCCCAGCTGTTTTTTATAATGTAGTACTCTTTGCCGTTCTGGTCTTTGGTAAGGCCTACAATGTGCATACCGTGGTCGTCCTGTGTCTGGTAGTTATCAAAAGCTGCCTGGCGCATATCTTCAGTTATTTCCAATTCAGCTTTAGGGCCTGCAAACATACCTTCTTTCTCTTCGGCAGTCATTTCTGCAAAACCTTTAGCGGGGATATATGCCACACCATTTTTCCAGCTGAAGCCTTTCTCGCTCACATCTCCTGCCCAGCCTACAGTATAGCCTTTCTTCAGTGCGTTGTCAATAATGTCGGTAAGGTCGTTCATCTTTACGTTGTACACCTGGTCCAGCGACCAGTTGTCAGGCACCATAAGTACAAATTTACTGTAGTACGGATGTTCTTTAAAAGAAGAAATTTCGATATAATCAGCAGGGTTAATGCCTATTACTTCTTTAGCAAATGTCTGCGGTGTATATTTCTTGCCTTTCCACTCAAAAGTTTGCGGCACTTCGCCAAGGTAAGAATCCAATACAGCGGTATAAGCTTTTATCCAGTTTGGAGATAGCTCCCCGTTAGGATTTTTAACGGCTGCCTCAAGCACACCCTGCGCCATGGCCTGCATTTCACCAAACTTATTTGTAGTAGTGCCATAATTAAGCCCCGTATAAACGCTTTGCGGTAAAGCGCCGTATTTGGCATACATGTTAATTACATCATGAAGTGCGCCACCATCGCCAAGGGTAATAGCACCATGCATGCGCACATAGTTCTTTCCTTTTTCTATATAGGCGTTGCGGGCAGTATATATTTGAGAAATTTCAACCGGCTGCTTGCCCATGCGGATCATTTCCGACTCAAGGTAGGAGTTGGCCGCATAGCTCCAGCAGGTACCTGAAGATCCCTGGTTTTTTACCGGCGTATTTTCAATATTGATGACATCAGTAAATTTAAAAGCTTCTTTACTGTTGGCGCTCTGGTTGTTTTTTAATGAGTTTACAAGATAGTCTTGCGCTGCCCCTTGTTGTACACCTGCCAAAAGCAGCGTTCCTAATACAAGCGGCTTAAAAATAGATTTATTCATAATGTTTATTGTTAGTTCCCTAATCGGTCGCTAAAGTTACGTAAATGTTACAGAAGTGTGAACGCGGAAGTTGTTATAATGTTTCATCCAGCCACTTAAAGAATTCACGCTGCCATACCAGTGCGTTCTGCGGCTTCAGTACCCAGTGGTTTTCATCAGGGAAGAGCATAAAGCGGCTCTTAATACCCCTTAGCTGTGCTGCCTGGAAAGCTTCCTGTCCCTGCCCGATAGGTACCCTGTAATCTATCCCGCCTTGAATAATCATAATAGGCGTGTCCCACTTCGCTACCATGTTGATAGGGTTAAATTGTGAATATGTTTTTTGTGCGGCTGCATTGTCTTTCTCCCAGTATGGCCCGCCGCTGTCCCAGTTGGTAAAGAATACCTCTTCGGTAGTGCCGTACATGCTTTGAAGGTTAAATACCCCGCAGTGCGAAATAAACGTTTTAAAGCGCTTGTTGTGTATGCCGGCAAGGTAGAACACCGAGTAACCTCCGTAACTTGCTCCAACGGCTCCTAAGCGTGATTTATCAACATAAGGTTCCTTAGCTACGTCATCAATTGCCGAAAGGTAGTCATCCATAACCTGTCCGCCCCAGTCTTTGCTTATCTGCTCGTTCCATTCCACACCGTGGCCCGGCATGCCACGACGGTTTGGCGCTACTACAATGTAGCCGTTGGCGGCCATAAGCTGGAAGTTCCAGCGGTAGGAGTAGAACTGCGTAAGCGCACTCTGGGGGCCACCCTGGCAGTAGAGTATGGCAGGATATTTTTTATTGGCATCAAAATTAGGCGGGAGTATAACCCACACCAGCATCTTCTTACCGTCGGTAGTGGTAACATAGCGTTTTTCGGTTCGGCTTAGTGCGATGCCCGAGTAAATAGCATCATTTACATGCGTAAGCTGCTGCCATTTCTTTGTCTTCATGTCATAGCTGAAGATCTCGGTAGCATGATTCATGTCGGCCCGCTCAACAATTATTTTATTTCCTATAAAATCAATAACAGAGTTTACATCGAAAACACCATCAGTGATTTGTTTTACAGCAAATGATTTAGCCGTGGCAGTAAAAAGCACTTCAAATAGTTGCTTGGTACCGTCAACCGCGGCGCTAAAGTATATTTTCTTACCGTCTGCACTCCAGGTAAAGCTGTCAACGGTGCCATCCCAACCTGCCGTGATGTTGATGTCCTTGCCGTTAACACGCACAATGATGTCGTTCTTATCGGCCTCATACCCGTCGCGCTTCATTTGCAGCCAGGTAAGGTAGCCCTGTGGAGAGAAAGCCGGATTGGTGTCATAACCGAGGTTATTTGGCGTAAGGTTTACGGTGTGCTTTGTAGCAAGATTGTATTCGTACAGGTCGGTGTTAGTGCTTATGGCATATTCCGTCCCTGCCTTCTTCTTGGCTACATAAATGATGCTCTTCCCGTCAGGCGACCATGTGTAATCTTCCTCCCCGCCAAAAGGCTTCTGAGGTGAATCATACGGCTCGTTGGGCATGATGTCTGTAAAATTGTCTTTGTCATTTACGGGAGAATAGCCTACGTGGTTGTGCGTGCCATTGTTCCAGGTGTCCCAGTGGCGGTAGTCCAGCCCGTTGTACACCTGTACGGTGGATTTTTCAAGTTCCGGATAAAAATCCTTACCCAGCACTTTCTCCACTTTTACTTCTTTATGGTGAAGGAACAGCTTACCGTCAGGCGAAACGTACTTGTCCTTCAGCAGTTCTTTATATTCCTTTATTTCAGTGGCTGCCCCGCCTGCAACAGGCACGGTGTAATATTTAGAGGTTGATTTATTCTCTTCAACCGAAGGCGTTGAAACCCGGTAAACTACGTTCTTGCCATCTTTGCTCAGGCCCAGGGCGCTCACGCGGCCAAGCTTCCAAAGCAGTTCGGGTGTCATGGTTTGTTGCGCGGAAGCAGAAATTCCCATCAGGCTTAAGGTTAGGATCAGTATTTTTTTCATGGTATTTGTTGTAAACTGTTCCAAAAATAAAGATTATTGGCGGATGTTTGATAGGATTGGTAATATGTTTCAGTTCTTAATCTTTTCTTAAATGCAACTCAATTGCATTTTGTAAATCTTTTTGTTTTACATTTGCAGTACATGAAAAGAAGGTTTGCCATATTCAACCTCGTGCTTATGGCTGTTGTATTGCTTGCAACGGCCTACCAGTCTTTTCATGCCTTCAGCCATAAACATTTTGAAGGGCACCTGCATGAACACCACGAGCTGAAGAAGCAGGCAAAGCAGTTCAGCGGTGTTGATGATCACCATGAGGAAGAGGACGACTGCTCGGTATGCGACTTCCATTTTGATTACTTTGTAGCCCCACAGGAATTTTTCCTAAAGCTCGACTTTCCTTTTCAACACATACCTTACAGCTTCACCAGCATCGAAGGCACAGCCTCCTTTGCAGGAAGCCTCTTTGCCCTCAGGGCGCCTCCTGTAGTATAATTATCGTATTACATGTCATGCTGAGCTTGTCGAAGCATATCATGTAGCGCTTCGACAAGCTCAGTATGACTGTGCCTGCCGTAATAATTATATACTACACAATCTATGAAATTTTATTTTAACCTCCTGGCGCTTTTGGCAGGAAGCTGGTGTGCACACTCCCAAAATACAATTAGCGGAAAAGTGCTCACAACGCAGCAACAGCCCCTTGATGGCGCGCATGTACATATAGAGCAGTTACATGGCGTAAGCAGTCCCGATGGCTATTATGAAGTACACGGCCTTACTGACGGAAGGCACCGTGTGGTCATATCTTACATCGGCTATAAAAGCCTCGACACGCTTGTTGATGTTACAGGCAATGTTACGCTTGATGCTGTACTAAGGCCTGAAGCTACAGTGCTACAGGAAGTAGTAGTGACCGAAACCGCAGTGCCTAAAAGTACTGTGCGTGAGCAGCGCCTGAAGACGGAAACTATAGAACGCTACAGTAATGCTTCTTTGGGTGATGCGCTTCGGGAAGTAGCAGGGGTAAGTTCTTTAAGAAGCGGCAGTACTATTGTAAAGCCGGTAATTAACGGGCTGCACAGCAGTAGGGTGCCTGTTATTGTCAATAATGTGCGGCTTGAAGACCAGCAGTGGGGTATGGAGCATGCACCTAACCTGGATATAAATGCGGCAGGAAAAGTATCGGTTATAAAAGGCGCGTCGGCACTGCAATATGGAGGTGACGCAGTGGGCGGACTTGTGCTGGTGGAACCGCTACAGG
>JAEWKB010000310.1 GCA_023386255.1 Bacteroidota bacterium | reverse complement strand
AGCTGTGGGAGTTTCAGGATACGGAAGGCACCAGCGACAGGCTCTCGTTGTTCTACTTTAATTTCGCATACGACAGGATACGTTTTGAGCGTTTTAACTTTGGGTGGACACTCGGCGCATCATACATTGGCAACGATGTTAATAAAGCGGGTTTTGCTTTTGGGCTGAATGCCGATTACTTCCTGAAGAAGAACATCAGCTTTACGGCAGGCGCCAACTGGAGCTTCATCAATGGGGAAAAAGTGCATGCCTATGAAGCCGCCGTGAAGACTCACAGGAAAAACTACTTCTTATCATTAGGATATGAAAGGCTGGAAATAGCCGAGCCTACGTATAACTTCATCTCGCTCGGCGGTGGGATCTATTTTTAATATTATGGATATACAGGAAATACTGGTTTATGTAGTTGTGGCGGGTGCTGTTGCTTTCCTGGCAAAGAAGTTCTTTTTCAAAAAGAAAAAGAAAGGCAACTGCGGCGATGACTGCGGCTGCCACTAGCCCAGTGCCACATCAAGCACCATCATTACTACAAATCCGGCAATAAAGCCAAGTGTGGCAATATCGGTATTTTTGTCCTGCTGCGTTTCGGGTATTACCTCTTCCACCACCACAAATATCATGGCCCCTGCGGCAAAGGCTAAGGCATAAGGCAAAATAGGGGTAAAAAAGGCTACCGCCAGCGCGCCAACTACACCGGCTACAGGCTCCACTAAAGCAGATGACTGCCCATACATAAAACTCTTTTTGCGGCTCATGCCCATACGGCGCAGCGGCATGGCTACGGCAATGCCCTCAGGGAAATTTTGTATCCCTATGCCTATGGCAAGCGTTAATGCTCCCGCCACCGAAGCTTCGGGTATGCCCGCGGCCACCCCGCCAAACAGTACGCCTACGGCAAGGCCTTCGGGTATGTTATGAAGAGTTATCGCAAGCACCAGCAATGTTGTTCGCTGCCACGGCGTTTTAGTTTTAATGCCCTCTTTTTCTTCTTCCTTAAAATTGATGTGCAGGTGCGGCAGCGCTTTATCGAGCCCGAAGAGGAATAACGCCCCCAGCACAAACCCAACAGCAGCAGGGATAACTTTAATGAACCCTTCGCCACTGCTCATCTCAATAGCAGGCGAGAGCAGGCTCCAATAGCTGGCCGCTACCATAACGCCGCCGGTAAAGCCCAACATACCATCAAGCACTACGCGGTGCATCGTCCTGAAAAACAATACCACCGATCCCCCCGCTGCCGTTAAAAACCAGGTAAACAGCGTAGCATACAAGGCCGCCAGCACGGGGGGTATACTTTCGAAGTAAGCAATTATATCATTAAACATACTATACCTGTTTTACAAAAAGGTTACCTGCAATTTTGTTGGATACCGTAACCTGCTTACCGTTTACCTGCAGCGTAAGCGAGAGGTCAAAATGTTCTTTGGCAATGACCTCAATAGCTGAGCCCAGGGCAATTTGCTGCTTATCAAGGTACTGCAGAAATGCTGAGGAACTGTCTTTCACCCCTACGCATATTACCTTTTTACCTGCAGGAATTTCCGAAAGCAGGTGCTTATCCACTTTGGCTATCTTACCGTTCTTGTCGGGTATCGGGTCGCCGTGCGGGTCTTCGGTAGGGAAATCCAGGAATTCTTCAAGCTTATTTATAAGCTTTTCCGATTTTATGTGTTCCAGCTGTTCCGCCACATCGTGTACCTCATCCCACGAAAAATCGAGCTTATCAACCAGGAACACTTCCCACAGGCGGTGCTTGCGTACAATCATGAGTGCCGTATGGCGGCCCTTATCGGTTAGTAACACCCCCTGGTACTTTTTATACTCCACCAACCCTTTATCGGCCAGCTTTTGTACCATATCGGTAACCGATGAAGGTTTGCTCTCCATAGCCGAAGCAATAGCATTGGTGGTAATGCCCTTGGCAGAAGCAAGGGACAGGTGATAAATGATCTTGAGGTAGTTCTCTTCAGAATAGGTCATACTCAGCAACAGATTGTACAGCAAATATACAAGATAGAAATTAATTTTTAGGCTAGTCTAAATATTTAAGATGGTTTTAGCAGAATCAGCACCTTTTGCACAATGTATCATCTGCTTAAAATTGCTTATCTTTGTACATTATTTCTATAACAATTTAAAGATCATAATACTATGTATCCGGAAGAATTAGTAAGACCAATGCGTGCTGAGCTTTCAGACGCCGGTTTTGAAGAACTACATACAGCAGATGCGGTTAAAGACGCACTGTCAAGAAAAGGCACTACACTTGTAGTGGTAAACTCTGTTTGCGGCTGCGCGGCGCGCAATGCAAGGCCGGGCGCTAAAATGAGCCTAACCGGCGCAAAGAAGCCTGATAACCTTATTACGGTATTTGCCGGTGTTGACAAAGAGGCCGTTGATGCTGCCCGTGAGCAGATGTTCCCATTCCCGCCGTCATCGCCAAGCATGGCTTTATTTAAGGATGGTGAGCTTGTGCACATGCTGGAACGCCACCACATTGAAGGCCGCCCTGCTGAGATGATTGCAGAGAACCTGCAAGACGCTTACAACGAGTTCTGCTAAAAATAAAAACTCCGGCCAGTGCCGGAGTTTTTATTTTTACATCACCTCTGCTTTGGCAAATCCTACCACTTCACGATACATTTGCGGTGAAACATCGGCATTAGCCTTGAAGAACCGGCTGAAGTAGTATTCGTCTTCATAGCCAAGTTCATACGCTATTTCTTTCACTGTTTTTGAGGTAAGGTACAATTCACGCTTAGCTTCTATGATAATACGCTCTGATATGAGCTGCGTAAGGGTCTTGTTGAAATGCGCCTTGGCTGCCTTGCCCAAAGCTTTTGGTGTGATATTAAGCAGCAAAGCATAGTCGGCGGCAGAGTGTTTGGTTTTGTAATGTGTTTCGATAGCTTCCTTAAGGTTCTGCAATATAAAAGGCTCTTTAGCGCTTTTGCTGTCCTCCAAAGCCTGCGAAGACTGCTCCACTTTTATCCTTGCCGCTGTTATGAGGAAAATCTTCAGGTAGGAAACCAACAGCTCATACTGCGCCAGCTGGCTGTTTTGCATTTCGCCCCTCATCTGTGCAATCACTCCTTTCAACGTCAGCGTATCCTGTGGCTGGAGCACCACAAAAGGCGGATTGTATATGTTGTTGAACAAAATCCCGTTGCAGGATACTTCATTCTGGTGCTTGTGAATACAGAAAAAATCAGGGTGGAAATTTATTACCAGCCCCTTTACCGCTTTTGCTTCCCTTAGCATGAAAGGCTGGTAGGGCGTAAAACACATCAGCATATTGTCTTTTATGCCGTACTCCAGGAAATCGGCATTCAATGTCCCTTCACCTTCTGTAACAAGGATCATGGAATAGTAATTTAAGCGCTGGAGATGGTCGAAAGGGTTCTGCTCGAATTCGTAAATCCTGAAAGCAAGATTTCCGGTATCGGGATTAACCAGTGTCAGTGGCGAAGAAGGCTGCATAAGTAACGTGTTAGTAATTAAAAAAATCCCGGAAGCAATATACACTACTTCCGGGAGCAAAGATATTATAAGCTTGGAGCTAACGGAAAATCAACAGGTATTTTTGTAAGGTTGTGCAGGTAGTTAAGCGCAGTTTTTTCGCTTACCTGCAGTACCAGGTCTACCAGGTTTTCGTTGGTATAGCCATGTGCAAAGAAGGCGTCTATAGTTTCGGCATTGGCATAGCCCCTCTTTTCAGTGATCTCGGCAGCAAGCTTTACTAACGCGTCCAGCTTTGCGCTGTCGCTCTTTCCTCGGCGTATATCGGTAAGCTGTTCATCGGTAAAGCCATTCATCTTCCCAATGGTAAGATGCGCGCTCACACAGTAAATACAGTTGTTGGTCTGGCTAACAATAAGGTTTACAGCTTCTTTTTCCTTGTTAGAGAAAGATACCTTAGCACCCTGATAGGCCAGGTACCTGCCCAGTGCTGACTTCGAGTGGGCAAGCGTTGCATAAATGTTAGGTACAAAGCCTATTGCTTTTTCAAGGTTATCAAAAAGCTGCTGGTTTTCTGCTGAAACTTCACCTTTAGTTGGAACGTTAAATGTTGTTGTTGTCATGTTTGTTATTTTTTAAAATTGTTTGTCATTATTGACAGTACAAAGTTGCAACAACAGGCACTGCGTTAAAATGGATAATAGGCGCATGATGATGGACAATTTTCCCCCTGCGGCATTTAACCTTTATGCCTGCATACTAAAACTTTTTAGTATGTGTAAAAAAGGTACTACTTTTGCACCCATTATTTCCCGTGTATGGAAAAGGTTTTATCATATCCTGTTACTGTAATTTATTACATTGTCTTTTTGCTGCTTTTGGTGATATTTCACCCTATACAGTGGCTTTGCCTGAATGTTTTCGGCTACCAGGCGCATAAAAAGAGTGTTGATATACTAAACCTGGGTATTGTAAGGACAACCCATCTGTTGGGCACTACCTATACCTTTACCGGCCGCGAAAAGGTGCCGCATGGTGTGCCGCTCATTATCGTGGCCAACCACCAAAGCATGTATGACATCCCGGCCATCATCTGGTTTATGCGTAAGTTCCACCCTAAGTTCATCAGCAAGAAAGAGTTAGGCAAAGGGATACCGAGCGTATCGTACAACCTGAGGCATGGCGGATCGGTACTAATCGACCGAAAAGACCCTAAACAGGCCCTGCCGGCTATTAAAGGCATGGCTGAATATATTGAAAAACACAAACGATCTGCAGTTATTTTCCCCGAAGGTACACGAAGCAAGACCGGCGAACCAAAACGATTTTCTGAAAATGGTCTTAAAATCCTTTGCAAATACGCTCCTTCTGCTTACATTGTACCTGTCAGCATCAATAATTCCTGGAAATTGTTCCGTTACGGGCAGTTCCCGCTGGGGTTAGGATGCCATTTGACCTTTACGATACAGGACCCTTTCCCGGTAAAGAACATTCCTTTTGACGAAGTGATGGTGCGGACTGAAAATGCAGTGGTGCAAGGAATAAAAAATTAAATTAATTATGTCTATAAAAAACATTCGGCTTGAAGTAATGCAGTTCCTCGAAAAGAACATTGATTCTTTCGTGGAGAACTACCTTATACCTGTCGAAAAGATCTGGCAGCCGAGCGATCTGCTGCCCGACACACAGAATGAAAACTTCATGGAGGAAGTAAAAGAGCTCCGTGAAATAGCCAAAGACCTGCCCTACGATTTTTGGGTAGTGCTTGTGGGCGATACTATTACTGAAGAAGCGCTGCCTACCTATGAGTCGTGGCTTATGGATGTGGAAGGCGTAAACCAGGTTGATAACGGCGGCAACGGCTGGAGCCAGTGGGTAAGGCACTGGACGGGTGAAGAGAACCGCCACGGCGACCTGCTGAACAAATACCTTTACCTGAGCGGCCGCGTGAACATGCGCGAAGTGGAAATGACCACGCACCACCTTATAAACGATGGTTTTGACATTGGTACCGACCGCGACCCGTACAAGAACTTTGTGTACACAAGCTTCCAGGAGCTGGCCACGTATATTTCGCACAACCGCGTGTCGCAGATAGCCAAGAAGTTTGGCGACAACAAGCTGAGCAAAATGTGCAAGCTTATTGCGGGCGATGAAATGCGCCACCACATGGCCTACAGCGAGTTTGTGGACAGGATATTTAAGGTTGACCCAAGCGAGATGATGCTGGCGTTCCAGTACATGATGAAGCAAAAGATTGTTATGCCGGCGCACTTTTTAAGGGAATCGGGCCAGAAGTTGGGCGAGGCGTTTGAGCAGTTCTCAGACTCGGCGCAGCGCATAGGCGTTTATACGGCTACGGATTATGTAGATATCCTGAAGAAGCTGATTGAAAAATGGCAGATTGACAAGATTACCGGCCTTACGGCAGAAGCCGAAAAGGCGCGTGATTTTTTAATGAAGCTGCCGGACAGGATGACAAGGATAAGCGAAAGGCTTGTTATACCTGAGGAATCACATATATTTAAGTGGGTACAGCCTGCTTTGGTTAGATAAAACTATGGGGCCGTCTAGTGACGGCCTTTTCTATACCTATACTATGCCCGGAGTTTTCTACAGAGCTTATTTAATGAAGGTTTGGCTGGCTACAGTTCTTGTAGCACCGTTGCTTTTATGTTTATACCTCCAATTTGTAGAAGATAACTGGTCTGGCTTTACAGAACTTTTTGCCATACTTTGGCTAATGATATTTTTTAGTGCGGCTTTCTCTGCGCCTACATTTCTCCTGTTAATACTCGTATTTGCCGGACTAAAAAAATTGTTGCAAAATATAGTTGTTACCAAAGCAGTAACTATTTTAGTGGGATTATCAGGGGTTTTTATTTCTTTCTCTATTGTACAATTTAATTTATACCCCGTTACTCCGCAAGTTATTTATGCGCTGGTGCTGCTATGTGCCATTTTGCTGTTTCCACTCCGGCAAGAGGGTAATTATTGACACACCCCTAACCCCTCTCAAGAGGGGAACACTCGGGCGTGCCGATAGGGTATAATTTTTGCCACGAATTACGCGAATTAGCTCGAATTATTTTTACAACCCCTAGCCCTCTCAAGAAGGGAACACTCGGGCGTGCCGACAATCTAAAAAGCAAGAGTGGCAGCTCCCCTCTTGAGAGGGGAAGGGGGTGTGTTTTAATAGAGCTCTGATATTATTACTTAAATTTGTAAGGCTAATTCTGTTATATGTCCTTTTATAAACTTAAAGTTTGGCTTACTACTATTACTGTTTCACCGTTGGTTTACTTTTGGTTAAGCCCTGCTAACTTTCAGGACTTTGCACATTTAATGGGTGCTGTTATATTGATAGTTATTATAAATGTGCTGGGCTTTATACTTTCCATACCAACATTAATCTTATTTTCCCTGGTCAAAGGGTATATGAAGAAACGCATGCAGCGGCCTATTACAATAAAACTTGCCTTATCTATAGTTGCAATAGTTGGGATTTTGGTTTCTTCTTACATTATAACAGGTGAAATTTTTGATGATTGCATGAAATTATTTATCTCCTACGCATCAATAATGATTCCCTCTATCTGGTATTTTAAATTACAGGAAGATCATAATGATATTGCTGATAGGACAAGTAATTAAGCGAAGGTGTATAGCGATTCAACTTTAATTTAAAAATTAGTGTAATTCGTGGCTTAAAAACTTCTGCATTTTCCCGAAATTCGCACCTCAAACTTTTCCATGCAAATCACACTCATCCCTAACACCATCGCTTCGTTAAACAACAATTATACCGCGCCGAAGGCGGGGCATTTTAGAGCCATAAAAAATCTTTTAATAATTATATTATTCCTAACTATAATAGGATGCTCTTGTTCCGGAAGTAAGCCTGAAGTTACTCATGGCACAGACATCATGAAAATTGATGGCTTCCTTAATTTTGACCAATATAAACCTGAGCAGGTGGAATATGAGTTGTCAAAGACAGGTGATGGAAGATTAGGGCCATCTGATTATACTCTGGAGGCAATGCTGGATTTCGATGCCGCTACTTTTGCTAAGCTTCGGAGCGAATATTCATCAATGGATTATCCAACACAAAATTCACAACTTAGTACATTTGATTTTAAATGGCTTCCGAAGAAGCTTAAAGAAGAAATAAAGCAAAGTGATGTAAGCAACATTGCTCCGGGCTCAATATTTACCACTAACCCTAATTGCTCAATTTTATTCCTTAATAATAAAGTGCTGGTATATTACTGGACAAATTAATTAAAATAGATGAATAATATAAACCTCATCACCAACACCATCTCTTTCGTAAAACAGCAACTACACGGTGCCGAAGGCGGGCACGACTGGTTCCACATAGAGCGCGTTTACAATAATGCGCTGCTTATTGCCAAAGGTGAGGAATGCGATGAACTGGTGGTACAACTGGGCGCACTTCTGCACGACATTGCCGACAGCAAGTTCAACAATGGCGATGAGACCGTAGGGCCAAAAATGGCATGGGAATTTTTGGAGAAGGAGGGCGTACCGGAGGAGACGATAATACATGTAGTGAATATTATAGAGAACATCTCGTTTAAGGGCGGGAACTTCGAGAAGAAATTTTCATCTAAAGAACTGGACATCGTTCAGGACGCCGACAGGCTGGATGCCCTTGGCGCCATAGGCATAGCCCGTGCCTTTAACTACGGCGGGTTTAAGAACAGGGCGCTGTATGACCCTGCCATTGCCCCTAACCTGAACATGACCAAAGAAGAGTATAAGAATACCACATCGCCTACCATAAATCACTTTTACGAAAAGCTGCTGCTGCTGAAGGACAGGTTCAATACCCAAACAGGCAAAAAAATAGCCGAAGGCCGCCACAGGTATATGGAAGATTTCCTCACTCAGTTTTACGCGGAGTGGGAAGGCAGGCTTTAAGGCATGAGCTCCATAATAACATCATAGGGTTTACGGTTGGTGGCCGCGGCCATCATCCAGCCTACAAAGCTCATCACTATAATGTCGCCCGTCTCGCTTACATCATGCAGCAGGATGTCTACACTGTTCTGGTAGTGTTCCAGCTCGAACAGTTCAGGACTTTCAATCAGTTCCTTCAGCAATACAATGTATGTCAGCACATTATATTCGTTTACGCTCTCAAGGTATTTTTTGTAGCGTTTCCTGAAGCCTTTCAGGTGCAGCAGGGCATAATCTATATGCTCCACCTGTATGTATAGTATTACCTCTATCAGCTTTTTCTTTATGGCCCAGTCCATGCCCATGTGCTTTTCGTACCATGCATCGGTGCGGTTAAAAAGCAGCATTAGCTTTGAGGCTTCAGTCCCGTTGTTCTGCTGCAGGTAAAGTACGGCCAGGCACAGGCGGAGGTCGGCCACATCGGTTTCGTCGCCTTCTTGCTTTAGCGCGTCCTGCAAAACAGCAATTCCAACAGCGGGATTGCCGGTATAATTTTCATTCAGCGCCAGGAGCAGGCTGTAGCGCAGCAGGAAGCGGTTATAATATTTGCGCCCCTGCTTTTGCATCTGTTCCTCCATCTTTTGTAAAAAGGCTTTGCTTTCGGCAAACCTCCCGTTCCTAAAGTGCATATTGGCCAGCAGGTACAAAATGTAAATATGGTAGTACAGCTGTTTTTCGCTAAAGCTTTCTTTAGCGCTGATAAAGCTGTAGGCACTTTCCATAAACGGTTCCACAAGCTTATAGTTGCTGTTGATGGAGGCGTACTCATTGGCAATGAATAATATCTGGTAGAGGGATTTAAAGGTGAGCGCTTCCGCAGACACCCCCTGCTTCTCCATGGTCTCCTGAATGAAAGCACGGAAGTCGATCACCTTGCCTTTGTGGTATATTTCGGCGAGCTCACGGCGAAGGAGCGCGTAGGCAATGTTCATCTGCTCCTCAGCGTCCATCTTCCTGCGGTTGGCTTTGAATTTTTGTATTACATCCTCAAGATCGTCAGTTTCAGAAAAATGGGCAAACTGTATGTGCGTGTGGTAGATGTCGTTCAGCAGGGCGAAGTGTTCCAGCGGCATGGCTTTGGCCTCAGCTTTGGCCAGGGCCCTGAAACCTTCTTTATATAGTTTTTGCTCAAAAAGCGTACGGGCAGCCAGGAGCATCTGCATGATGGTGTGCTCTGCAGAGGTTTCATCCTCAAAACGGCGCATCCCCAAAAAAGCGATAAGGGAACTAAAAAGTCGTTTGCGCAACGCATGGTAGGCCTCAATTGAGGCAAACTTATCACTGAAGTCATCTTCATCGGTACCCTCGCCTTCAAGCAGCATGAATAAGTTGATGTTCTGCACATCATACCGTTTATTTTTTTTGCTCAGGTAGGCGGTAAAAGCCCTCTTCTCCTCGGGCGATAAAATATTGATGATTTTGTGCAGCGCGTTCATGTCCTAAAATTATCTTTTTTTTCAATAAGGTGAACTTTATATCGTCAGTTTTGGAAAAATTATGTGTTGTTTTGAGTGTGGAATAATCCGAGGTTTGCCT
>JAEWKB010000266.1 GCA_023386255.1 Bacteroidota bacterium | reverse complement strand
AAATTACCTTTATCATCTACAAGGAAGTTACCCGGATGTGGATCAGCATGAAAATATCGTAACTTATGTATCTGGTACATGTAAAAATTGAACAGCGCCTGCCCAATTCGGTTTCGCTCTTCCTGTGATGCATCTGTCTTTATGTACTCAGATAAATGAATGCCTTTCATCCAGTCCATAGTAATTATCTTCTCACATGATAGTTTAGGATAATACGCCGGGAACTTCAGGTATTCTATTTGGGAGCAGGCCTGCCTTACAAACTCACTCTGCTTCATCTCCAGCATGTAGTCTGTCTCCTCCATCAGCTTATCTTCTATCTCCTGAAAATATTCGTCAGATGTGCCCTGAAGGTTAAACATCCTTACAGCTATTGGCTTTACAATGGCAATATCAGTGCTTATGCTTTCCCGTACACCCGGATACTGTATCTTAACCGCGAGCTCCTTCCCGTCTTTCTTTGCCTTATGTACCTGGCCTATGCTGGCAGCATTTACCGAGTCAGGCGAAAATTCATCAAACAAAACATGCGGCTCGCAACCAAAGTATTTTTTAAACGTTTTCATAACCAGCGGCGCCGAAAGCGGCGGTACAGAAAACTGGCTAAGCGAAAATTTATCTACATAAGACTGAGGGAGCAGGTTCTTTTCCATGCTTAGCATTTGCGCAACCTTAAGGGCACTGCCTTTAAGTTCTTTCAAACCATCGTAAATATCAGCGGCATTTTCGGTATGAAGTTCATCTTTGGTAAGCTCTGGGTTAGCCATTTTCTTACCATAATATTTTAAATAATTCCCCCCTACCTTCACTCCTGTTGTAACAAGTTTTGTTACTCTGTCAATCTTATTGGTGGGAATTGAATCTAATCTTTTCATTATTAAGCGGTAAATTTTTCTTTCCAAACAAATTTGCCCAGGTCGAACAGGCTTTGTAGCGGACTGTTGTATACAAGGTCGGCTGAAGCTTTGACAGACTTCTCAATGAAAATATCTGTTTTCTCAAATCCTGCAGATTTATCTTCCATCCAAAATTTAAAAATGGACAGAAATTGCATCCACGCTCCTTCGCTAAGTGCTTTATCCTGGAGCTTACCTGCTCTATGTCCTTCCAGTTTCAATGGCTTTTCAAGTACCTTTCCTGCATAAGAAATAAACTCTTTGCGGAGTTCTTTCAGTTTAACAAGATTCCTAAACCTGTGCCCGCCTTCTTCAAGCGCAAACAGTATAAAGCTGCGGTTTGCAGTAGCAAGTTCAAAAAAGGTAAAATAGAAAGCAGAAATTTTCTCTGTACCCGAATAATCAGGATACGCGGGTGATTTTTCAAGTGCATCAATAGTGTGTTGAAACATTTCAGCAAAATACTGCTGTTCCAGCACATCAAACGAAGGGAAAAACTGATAAAAGTAAGCTTCTTCTATTCCGTTGTCTTTAGCAAACTTATAAATGGAAACAGGCCTTTTTCCGTGTGCAAGGCAGTAGTCAGAGTATGCGTTGATGATACCTGATCTTCCTAATATTAAATTCTTTTTTGTAGCCATCATTTTAGATTTACTACAAAGTTACCCAAAAACCATGCAACAATCAGTTCGACAATTGTTAATAGTTTTAGTCACAGCAAATTAAAATAATAGATATTACTCCACACACTTTAGAGCACACTTTTCGCCGTCAATTGCAGCCGAAATGATACCGCCTGCATAACCTGCCCCTTCACCGCAAGGGTAAAGCCCTTTTACCTGCACGTGCTGCAGTGTTTCAGGGTCACGTGGTATGCGTACGGGCGATGATGTCCTGGATTCCGGCGCATGCAATATGGCTTCATTGGTTAAATAGCCACGCATAGACTTACCGAACTCAACAAATCCTTGCCTGAGTGTTTGGGTAATAAAACCGGGGAAAACGGTGCCTAACTCTACCGAAGTAGTTCCCGGTACGTATGATGTTTTAGGTATATCAGTAGATATTTTACTTTGCGTAAAATCAACCATTCGCTGTGCCGGCACGCGCTGGGTTTCACCTGCCATGCGCCAGGCTTGTTGTTCTATGGCTTTTTGGAACTCCATTCCTGCCAGCGCACCATATTTGGCAAAGGGTTTAAAATCTTCCAGTTTTAGCTCAACCACGATGCCTGAGTTAGCTGTCTCCTGATCGCGCTTAGAAGGTGACCAACCGTTGGTTACCACCTCACCCGGACTGGTAGCGCACGGTGCGATAACGCCGCCCGGGCACATGCAAAACGAGTACATACCCCTGCCGTTTACCTGCTATACAATAGCGTAAGGCGCGGGCGGCAAAAACTCGCCCCTGCCGTCAAACCCGCAGCTGTACTGTATGCTGTCTATCAGGCTTTGCGGATGCTCGGCACGAACGCCAAGGGCAAAGGGTTTGGCTTCGATGTATACTTTCTTCCTGTCCAGCAGTTCAAATATATCACGGGCTGAGTGGCCTGTAGCCAGTATTACCTGCTTCGCACTTATTACATCATTATTTTGTGTAACAACACCTTGTACAGCATTATCCTTAACCAGGATATCAACAACTTTGGTATCAAAAAGAACCTTTCCGCCAAACTCAATGATCTTCTCACGCATGGCTTTAATGATCTTCGGCAGCTTGTTGGTACCTATATGCGGATGAGCTTCCACAAGTATGTCAGGCGAAGCGCCAAAAGCTACAAATAGCCTAAGTATCCTGTCGACATCACCACGTTTTTTAGATCGTGTGTACAATTTTCCATCCGAATACGTACCTGCCCCACCTTCGCCGTAGCAGTAGTTTGAATCTTCATTTACAATATGATCACGGTTAATCGCCTTGAGGTCGCGACGTCGCTCCTGCACGTCTTTGCCACGCTCCAAGACAATAGGTTTTAAACCCAGTTCAATAAGCTGTAACGCCGCAAATAATCCCGCAGGGCCTGCCCCAACTACAATTACTTCGCGTGCGTTCGACACATCCTTATAGTTGGGTAATTGCAAAGGAGAATCTTCATATCCTTCATTCCGGTACACCGCCACCTTCAGGTTTATTTTTACCGCCTTCTGCCTTGCATCTATAGAGCGTTTAAGTATAGCCACATGCTGTATCTCTTCAGGCTTAACCTGCATGAGTTTAGCAACATGGTTAATAAGTAGTGGCATTTGTGCGGCAACCTCAGGGGCTACCTGTATCTGGAGTTCTCTTGGCATGCCGCAAAAGTAAGGAATATTGATTATTTTTTATTCATTATTGGCGCTTAGACAGGCTCAGCGTGACATTACTCCCCCTTTGGGGGCTGGGGGGCTGCCTCAAAAGCATATAATGCGAATGATGCCAGCCAGTGTTCCCCTTCATAATTGCCATCCGTAATAGCAGGTAGCGAAAATTGCATATGTGCATCGGCTAAAGCTTTCAAGTGGCCCAGTTCTTTTGGATGAGCTTTTACCAGTGCATAAAAATTCCAAGCCCGGCTGAAGTTAAGTCCATCAAGATGAACGAGGTGGCCGTCTGTCCTGTCACTAACTTTGCCAGGCTCCCACCTGAACTTCTTGTTGAACAGTGCAGGGGCAAAATCCTTAAGCCATTTTAAGAATCCAGCTTTTGGCATAACGCGCTGCATAATCCCGATTTCTTCCATGCAGGGCGAAAGGAAATCAGTACCGCTGGGCTCCCAATTGAAGGGGCAGTCTATGTCGTTTTTAAACAAGCGTAACGCATTTATTTTAATACTTTCCTGTAGACCGACATGTTTTGCATGTACTGCATAATCCCACGCCAGATTTAAGCCGAAGGCAGTATTGGTATGTGTGCCGTTCCGCAAAGCATAATTAAGCTTTGGCAGGAACTCAATATAGCGCTGTACCAGCAGGTTTGTCAGTGGCTGAAGATTTGCCCCCAGTTGTTTTGCAAAAGGCTCATTATATGTATCCAACTCCTGCTGGAGCCTTAATACCCAGGCCCAACCGTAGGTACGCTCAAAGCTTTTTTCGTGGCTTTTGCTCAGGTAAGTTACCTCCTGCAATATATTTTCATTGGATAAATTCACCTGCAGTTTCCTGATAATCTCCTGCCTGTTTTCCAGGTTAGGGAATTTCTTAAGCAGATACACCAGGCTCCAGTGCCCGTGAACTGACGAATGCCAATCGAAACAGCCGTAAAAGGCAGGGTGCAGCTTTTTGGGCGAGGCTATTTCGGTTGAATCTGCCAACAGCTGCCCAAGCTTGTTAGGATACTCCTGCTGCAGGCATTTTATAGGGAGCGCAGCCAGTTTATTGGCCTGCTGCAGGGTAAGCTCCTGTGAAAAGGCAAATGTACTTATAAAGAAGAAAATAAAGTATTTCATGAAGATGTGTTTCCTCAAAAGTAATAAAATTGAAGGCTGATGAACTTTAAAACTTTTAACTTTACAACTTTAAAAACTTTAAATGCGAAAAATAAAGCTAATATGGGATTTTCGTGGGCCTGCCGCAGCCAAAACCGCTGAGCACCATGAAATTCACCTTAAAGAATACATTGCTATAGAGAAACTGCCACTAAACATTACGGGCTTTGATATAATTAATGATATGTATGCCACAGCCTGGATGGTTGTAACCGACGAACATATGATACAGGTAAGGGATGCGCTGAAGCCGCACCGGGGAGAGATTTACCAGTAGACAGTTTTCAGTCGCAGTGTCAAGTTAATAGTTTATAATAAAAAAGTCTCAGCACTTCTAATTCTGAGACTTTTTTACTTGTTGATTAACTACGACTAAAACTTAATTCGCTACCTCACTAATAAATTTTATGCGCATAAGCCTAAGCTCTTCGGTATCATAATCGCCGTCAAATTCTTTGAGCGCATCCTTTATGTTATCTGATTCTGATTCCATGTAGTAATCATGTATCTCCTCCTGCTGGTCCTCATCCAGTATCTCGTCAATCCAGTACTTAATGTTCAGCTTGGTGCCGCTGTATACAATCTGCTCCATTTCTTTCAGTAAAGCATCCATATCAAGGCCTTTGGCTTTGGCAATATCATTAAGCGGCAACTTACGGTCAATGTTCTGGATAATGTACAGCTTCAGCCCTGAATTAGCCCCTGTTGATTTCACCACCAGGTCATCCGGCCTTACAATATCATTATCCTCCACATAACGCGCTATAAGCTCTACGAAGTCTTTACCGTATTTTTTTGCCTTGCCCTCGCCTACACCATGAACATTGCCCAGCTCATCGAGGCTTATAGGGTATTTTAGCGCCATGTCCTCAAGCGACGGGTCCTGGAATACCACAAATGGCGGTACCCCAAGTTTCTTGGCCACTTTCTTCCGAAGGTCACGCAGCATGTTCATCAGCGCCTCATCGGCAGTACCGCTTGATTTCGACGCCGTAACCACGGTTTCATCTTCAGTTTCGTTATAATCATGGTCCTCGCTCATCATGAACGATTCAGGATTCTTTATAAACTCCTCCCCTTTCTCAGTCAGCTTCAGAACTCCGTAAGATTCAATATCTTTAGACAAAAGGCCTTCTACAAGTACCTGCCTTATAAGTGCCATCCAGTGCTTCTCTTCGTGTTCTTTACCAACCCCGAAGAATTTCTGGGCATCAGTC
>JAEWKB010000195.1 GCA_023386255.1 Bacteroidota bacterium | reverse complement strand
ATGCACCATGTGTACATGCGGCTTCTCCTGGCGCTCTTTGTTCACGCTGCTGCCGGAGTGCTTTATAAGTTGCTTTGCTTCGGTAAGGCTGCCGTCAGCATTTCTTTCAAAAACGGCTATAGTACCCCCGGTATAATTGGCAGCAATAACGTGCTTTTCATCGCTTATGATGTAGCATGGGTCTTCCCCACGCGAGTCCTTTTTATTGATAAGTTTCAGTTTTCCCGTTGCGGGCGTGTAGCGGAAAGCGCTTATAGTACTTTTGGCGCCGTCCTCGTTCACGCTGTACAAGTACTTAGCATCATCAGACACTGTGAGGTAGCTGGGGTTGCTGGTGCTCTCTGATGTGCTCTTTAGTTTAGCCTCGGCCGTAACAGCATTAAAATCATACACATAAATACCTTTGCTGTCGCAATTCTTGGTATAGGTACCTATAACAAGGTTATAATTATCCTGTGCACTGGCATTCATAAAGGCAAGTAATATAAGTAAAGCGGCTAATCTCATTATGTGCAATTTAGTGAAAGCAAAAGTAAAGTTTTTAAATGTTATGTGAAATTTAAACGCCAATATCGAGTTATTAGTTTAGAATAAAAATTGTATTTTTGACAAACTTTCAACACGGATGCAGTTTAAACACCCTGAAATTCTTTACTTTCTTTTTTTACTGGTAATCCCCATACTTGTACATTTATTTCAGCTGCGCCGCTTTAAAAAAGAATATTTCACCAATGTGCGGTTCCTTAAGGAGCTTAGCATGCAAACCCGCAAAAGCTCGCAGATAAAAAAATGGCTGCTGCTCTTCACTCGCCTTTTCCTGCTGGCGTGCCTTATCATTGCCTTTGCACAGCCTTATTTTAATTCTAAAGACAAGGTAAATACCGGCAATGAAATGGTACTATTAATGGACAACTCCTTCTCTATGCAGGCTAAAGGCAGCAAGGGCGAACTGCTGAAGCGTGCGGTGCAGGACCTCTTAGAGAACACACCCGAGAACCAGCAGTTCTCGCTGCTTACCACCAACGGCGCCTACTGGGATACCGACATAAAATCAATACAAAAAGACTTGCAGAACCTGCAGTACAGCCCGGTGCCTTTCCGTCCTGATTTCCTGCTTACCAAGGGCGAGGCCAAAAGCAAGCGCGGCAAGGACATTGTTATTATTACCGATGCCGTAAACCTGGACAGCAAGAGCGTGAGCCGTTTCGGCAGCGGCAGTCCCGTGTATGCCATAGTGCCCGAAGCCGAGAATAAGAACAACATCTCGATAGATAGTGTGTACATTTCGCAGGTGATGGATAACTTCTATGAGATAAAGGTCGACATGCAGGCGTTTGGTGATTTTGAAGATGAAGTGCCGGTTGCATTGTATAACGGTAAAGCACTGACAGCTAAAACTGTAGTGAAGTTTGATGCGAATAAAAAATCAAGTACGTTTACTATTCCGAAAAAGGATTTTCATGGCTATGTTTCAGTTTCCGATAACAGCCTGCAGTATGATAATACGTATTACTTCAGCATATCAAAACCACAAAAAGCTAACGTTATTGCCATAGGCGAAACAGCGAAGAACGGCTTCCTGTCGCGCATTTATACAGATGATGAATTCAACTTTAAGAGCAGCGAACTCAGCTCGCTTGATTATAACAGCCTGGAGAACCAGGATGCAATCATACTGAATGAGCTGAAGGAAATACCTCAGGCGCTTGTTACAACCCTTAAATCAGTGTATGCTAAGGGCGGCAATATTGTTGTGATCCCTTCTGCGGAAGCAGGCCTACAAAACCTGAACAACATGCTGGCAAGCTTTGGCAATGCCTCGTTTAAAGGCGCTATAACGAACGAAAGGCAGATAACAAAAATAGCATTCAGCCACCCGCTGTACCAAACAGTTTTTGAGAAGAAGACAAATAACTTCCAGTACCCAAAGGTAAATTCCGGTTTCACTCTTTCAGGCTCTGCCCTGCCGGTACTAAGCTATTATGACCAGACGCCGTTCCTCGCTTCCATGAGCAACAGGATAGGCAACGTATATGTATTTTCGGCAGCCATTAATAAAACCAACAGCAACTTCCAGAACTCGCCGCTTATTGTGCCTACGTTTTACAATATGGCGCAGAACAATAGCAAGACCGGTATTAGTGCCATAACTATTGGCGAGAACCAAAGCCTGGTGCTTGATGCGCAGCTATCGAAAGACGAAGTGGTAACGGTGAAGAATGATGATGGCGATTTCATCCCGATGCAGCAATTGCTGAACAACAAGGTAAAGCTGTCGTTTGGTGATTATCCTGAAAAAGCAGGCAACTACAGCGTGATGAAAGCCAATGAACTGCTGAAGAACATAAGCTTTAACCACGCCCGCACCGAAAGCAACCTGAACCTGGACAACGCGGCTGTACTTGATGATTTTACGAAAGCCGACTCAGTTTCTACAGTATATAACGACATTAAATCAGGCCGTACTGCCGATGAGCTATGGAAATGGTTCATCATTGGTACGCTGGTTTTCCTGTTGCTTGAACTCTTTATCCAAAAATTTGTAAAATGAACCTGATCTTTAAGAACGCCACGATCATTGACAAAAACAGTCCGCACAACGGCAAGGCTGTTGACATTCAGATCGAAAATGGCATTATAACACGAATAGGATCTGTTACCGATACTAATGGTTTTGAAGTAATCGACCTGCCGGGCCTGCACATTTCACAGGGATGGTTTGATAGTTCTGTTAGTTTTGGCGAACCGGGCTATGAAGACAGGGAAACCATAACAAACGGGCTAAATGTAGCAGCCAGAAGCGGTTTTACCGATGTGGCGCTGCAGCCCAATGGCCACCCCGTAGCCGATAAGCAGGCAGATATCAGTTTCCTGAAAATGAAGGCACAGGGCCACGCTACTACCCTCCACCCCATTGGCGCTTTAATTAAAGGCAGCGAGGGTAAGGACATAGCCGAACTGTTCGACATGAAGAATGCGGGCGCTGTGGCTTTTGGGGATTATAATAAAGCCCTGGCCGATGCTAACCAACTGAAGATAGCACTGCAATATGTTCAGGATTTTGATGGTTTGGTTATAGCCTTTGCACAGGATGATAAAATAAAAGGCAAAGGCGTGGTACACGAAGGGATTGTAAGTACACGCTTAGGGCTAAAAGGCATACCGGCACTTGCGGAAGAGCTGCAAATAGCGCGCAACCTGTTCCTGCTGGAATACACGGGCGGGAAAATGCACATCCCGACCGTTTCAACGGCAAAGTCGGTGCAGCTGGTACGCGAGGCCAAAGCCAAGGGACTGAATGTTACCTGCAGTGTAGCGGTGCATCACCTGGTGCTGACAGACGAGGTGTTGGAAGGATTTGACTCCCGCTATAAGGTATTGCCCCCGCTGCGTCCTGAAACAGAAAGGAAATCCTTGATTGAAGGCGTTATGGATGGTACTATAGACATGATAACCAGCGACCACAACCCTATAGACATCGAAAATAAAAAGATGGAGTTTGATTTGGCGAAAGACGGTACTATAGGGCTTGAGACAGCTTTCGGCGTCTTGATGACTGTGCTGCCTTTAGAAATAATTGTGGAAAAGTTAACAGCAGGAAAGCGTATCTTTACTATTGAAAACAAGGCTATTGAGGAAGGATCTGAAGCCAGCCTTACCTTGTTTACCATCGAAGGAAGCCGTACCTTTACAAAGCAGGACATCCTTTCAAAATCTAAAAACTCTGCCTTCCTGGGCAGGGAATTGAAAGGAAAAGCCTATGGTATATACAATAACGGAAAACTAATTTTAAACGAATAAGTTATGAAGAAGGTTTTGATATTAGGCACGGCGCTGGTACTGGCACTGGCCTGTAGGGAAGACATTGAGCAAAAAACAAAAGATACTTTGGAGAAAAGCGGCGCAGCTGTGGAACGAACTGCCAATAAGGTTGTTGATGAAGTATCATCGCGTATAGACCGCGACATGGGCTGTACTGTTACGCTTTCTGAAGAACTGAAAGCGAAAGGAATAAGCACCGGGAAGTTTTATATTGAGAGGGACAGCGTGAGTAAAAAAGACAATAAGCTGGTAATATACCTTATTACGGAAAAGGCCTTTAAAGGCGACATGAACTTTAAGGTGGCCGATAAAGACGGTATTGAAATTGGCCGCACCACCGTGACGCTGAATACCAAGGCCGGAAGTGCGGGTTATCATGATGTTGTTTTTGACAGCCGCACCGACATTGAAAGTAAAAGTACAATAAGCATATACTAATAATGAATAATAACACCACTGTTGAACAGGGAAAAACCATAGCCATTACAAGCTATATATTAATAATTGGCGCTTTAATAGCGCTTACCATGAATGCCGAAAAGAAGAACCCGTATGCTGCTTTCCATATAAGGCAGGCGCTGGGCCTATCTATAATGTTCCTGGCGCTTGGCTCAATTGTGAGCCGTTTTGATAACATCAACATTACGTTTGCCATGTGGATATTTATGTCCATCCTTTGGAGTTACGGCATTATGACCGCAGCGCAGGGCAACACCCGCCCTATACCTGTACTTGGCCCATTGTTCCAGAAAGTTTTTAAAACAATATAATGGAGCTGTCACTATACCACCTTGTACGGGAGCCGAAGGTAAAAAAGGAAAAGAACCCGCTGTTGCTGCTGCTTCACGGCTATGGCAGCAATGAGGAAGACCTGTTCTCATTCGCCACGCAGCTGCCCGATGAATATATTATTGTATCGGCCAGGGCACCGCACCCGCTTCCGCCGTATGGCAACGCCTGGTATGCCATCAATTTTGACGGCGACATGAACAAGTTCTCTGATTATGAGCAGGCTGTACAGTCGCGGGACCATATTGTAAAGTTTATAGACGAAGTTATTAAAAACTATCCTGTAGATGAAGAGCGTGTAACGCTTATAGGCTTTAGCCAGGGCGCCATACTTAGCTATGCGGTGGCACTTACCTATCCTGAAAAGATAGAGCGCGTAGCGGCACTAAGCGGCTATTTTGACCCTGCCATAGCAGGCAAGGACTTTGCATCTGATAATATTTCTAAGCTGCGCTTTTTTGTTTCCCACGGTGTTGTAGACCAGGTTATTCCGGTAGATTGGGCGCGTAAGGCACCTGAACTGCTAAAGAGCCTGGGCCTTGATGTGGAATACCATGAATACCCTGTGGGACATGGCGTGGCACCGCAAAACTTCTATGACCTGCTGGCATGGCTGGGGAAGTAAATTAATGGTTTTGAGTTACTGCGACTAAATTTTTAATATTTTCTTTTGTCTTGAAACAAAAGAAACAGACCTGGCAGTTTTTTGGCAAGCCTCACTGCACTTCACTTAAAATCTACGTCAGGCTTCTGCCGCACGACCCGAGCCGTTCGCTGCTGCGCGA
>JAEWKB010000190.1 GCA_023386255.1 Bacteroidota bacterium | reverse complement strand
CTGCAATCTTCTCTACGCAAAGGATACCCTCGGCAGAAGCAACGTGTGCCAATGCCTGGCCCGGAACCACATCACCAATGGCATAGTAGCCCGGTATATTGGTCTGGTAGTAGCTGTTAACCATGATTTTGTCCCTGTCGGTAGCAATACCAACTTCTTCAAGGCCAATATTCTCAATATTCGATTTGATGCCAACTGCAGAAAGAAGGATGTCAGCCTCAAGGATTTCCTCGCCTTTAGCTGTTTTAACCGTTGCCTTCACACCGTTGCCCGAAGTATCAACTTTTTCTACAGATGAGTTGGTCATGATGTTGATACCTGCTTTTTTAAGCGAGCGCTCAAATTGTTTTGAGATATCTTCATCCTCAACAGGAACAATGTTTGGCATAAACTCAACAACAGTTACCTTTGTACCCATAGAGTTATAGAAGTGCGCAAACTCAACGCCTATAGCACCCGAACCTACAACAATCATTGATTTCGGCTGCTCCGGTAATGTCATAGCCTGGCGGTAACCTATAACTTTCTTGCCATCCTGAGGCAGGTTAGGCAATTCGCGTGAACGAGCACCTGTAGCAATAATGATATGGTCGGCGCTATACTCGGTTACTTTACCGTCTTTGTCCGTCACATCCATTTTCTTGCCGGGTTTTACCTTACCGGTACCTTCTATAACATCAATTTTATTCTTTTTCATCAGGAACTGTATTCCCTTGCTCATGCCATCAGCAACGCCGCGGCTGCGGGAAATCACAGCGCCAAAATCTTTATCAAATTCTTTAACGGTAAGTCCGTAGTCAGAAGCATGTTTAAGGTAATCAAAAACCTGTGCACTTTTAAGTAATGCTTTAGTAGGTATACAGCCCCAGTTAAGGCATATACCGCCCAGGCTTTCTTTTTCAACAACAGCTGTTTTAAAGCCTAATTGTGATGCCCTTATGGCTGTAACATAACCGCCCGGGCCGCTTCCTAAAACTATGATATCGTATTTCATTGGTAAATAATTTGCAGTTTGATTTTGTGCGTACGAAAGTAAGTATTTATTTGATTATAGTAAAATGTTTCTATGCTGAAGCTTGCTGGCTACTCCTCACTCTCCACCGCAAACTGTGAGTAGTACAGGTTCTTGTAATAACCCTCTTCACGGTTGATAAGCTCGTAGTGGCGGCCTTCTTCAACAATGCGGCCTTTGTCCATTACAATAATTTTATCGGCATTTACAATAGTAGCCAGCCTGTGCGCTATTACTATTGATGTACGCCCTTTTGTTATCTGTTCGGTAGCATTACGTATCAATTCTTCCGAATAAGTGTCTATTGATGATGTAGCCTCATCCAGGATAAGAATGCTTGGGTTACTCACATAAGCACGCAGGAACGCTATAAGCTGCCTTTGCCCTGAAGAAAGCATTACACCGCGTTCCTTGACATTATAGTCGTAGCCGCCCGGCAAGCTCATTATAAAGTCGTGCACACCGATAGCCTTAGCTGCTGTAACAACATCATCACGGGAGATAGTGGGATCATTCAGCGTTATATTATTCAGTATTGTATCCGCAAAAAGGAATACATCCTGCAGTACTATGCCAATCTGCCTCCGAAGGCTTTCAAGGGTAAAATCGTTAATATTAGTCCCGTCAACAGTAATGCTGCCGCTGTCAATCTCATAGAACCTGTTAAGAAGATTGATGATAGTGGATTTACCTGCGCCGGTAGAGCCTACTATGGCTATTGTTTCCCCTGCATCCACTTTAAGGTTTATGCCTTTTATTACCTCTTCACCTTCAATATAACTAAAGCGGATATCCCTAAATTCAAGGTTACCTTTAAAATGGCCGGCTGTTATTGTACCTGCATCCTGTACCTGCTGGCCGCTTTCCAGTAGTTCAAAAACCCTGTCCGAAGCTATGATACCCATCTGCAATTCGTTGAATTTATCGGCTATCTGCCTTAGTGGGTTGAACAGCATACTTATAAGCATGGTATAGGCAAAAAGGTCGCCAAAGGTGGTCATGTTGTCTCCGTTAAGGATGCTTATGCCGCCATACCATATTATAAACCCTAATGTAAGCGATGAAATTATATCAGCAATAGGGAAGAAGATAGAGTTATATAAAATGTTCTTCTGCCAGGCATCATTATGCTTTTGGTTTATCTGTTTAAATTTTTCATATTCAATGTCTTCCCTGTTGAAGAGCTGTACGATCTTCATTCCGGTAAGGCGTTCCTGTACGAAAGTATTAAGGTTAGCTACCTGGGCACGTACTTCTTCAAAGGCGCCTTTCATTTTCTTCTGGAAGATGCGTGTGGCATACACCAGCACAGGCATTGCTATAAGCACAATGAGGGTAAGCTTCCAGTTCATGTAGAACATAAAAAGCAGTATTACCAGCATCTTCAGCACATCGCTTATTATCATAAATAAGCCCTGGCTGAAGATACGTGCTATAGACTCAATATCGAAAACGGTACGTGTTACCAACTTGCCCACGGGTTCATTATCAAAAAATTTCATCCTGAAATTCGCGATGTGCCGGAAGAGCTTTTCCCGTATGTCTTTAACAATATCCTGCCCCAGCCAGTTGGCCCAGTAGGCAAAGTAGAACTGTGATGCTACTTCAAGTATTAGTACTGCCGTCATGAGCAGGATGTAATACAGCAATCCTGTACCATCTTTGGTAGCTATATATTCGTCAACCGTCTGTTTTAATAAATAGGGACGTACTGCGGCAAATATAGAGAGCGACACTGCAAATACTATTACCCAGTTAAACCTTGCCTGGTAAGGCCGCGCGTAGCGCATTACCTTTTTTAAAGATGATGTTTTACTTATGTTGTTCATTATCTGTTTTCTGAATTAATGTATGGGTATTCTACCTTTGTAAGGTAAAGCCCGTGTGCAGGTACCGAAAACCCTGCCTTGTTCCTGTCGCGGCTTTCAATAACCGCGCTAAAGTCTTCTTTAGTCATTTTACCGAGCCCCACATTAACCAAAGTACCAACAATAGCGCGAACCATGTTGCGCAGGAACCTGTCGGCTGTAACCGTAAATACAAGATGCGTACCCTGTTGCTGCCAGTATGCTTCTTTAATCCTGCAGTTAAAGGTTTTCACATCGGTATGCGTTTTAGAGAAGCACTTAAAGTCGATGTAATTAAACAGCACCTTTGCCGCCTCGTTCATTTTCTCTACATCCAGCGGGTGAAAGTTATACCAGCTGCCTTCGTGCACAAACGCATCTTTATAGGTATGGATGTGGTATTCATACGTACGGCTTGTGGCATCAAAGCGGGCGTGGGCAGTATCGTGCAGCGGCAAAAAACGGTAAACCACGATGTCCTTAGGCAGGAATGAGTTAAGCTTTTTAACTAAAGTATCGGGCTCTTTAATTTCATCATGGTCAAAATGAGCATACATCTGCCGTGCATGTACGC
>JAEWKB010000173.1 GCA_023386255.1 Bacteroidota bacterium | reverse complement strand
GTCTTGAAGTTCTCATATGAGCCAAAATCTTTGTTAATAGCTTCGGCAAGGGCACCTTTGGGAGTACCACCTGCATTAGGGCCCATTATTTGCCAAAAGAACGAATGGTTCCAGTAACCGCCGCCATTATTCCTTACGGCTTTATTTTCCATGTCAAGCGTTTTCAGCAACTCCTCAATGGTTTTCTTCTCCATGTCAGTTCCTGCTACTGCCTTGTTAAGCTCATCAGTATATTTTTTATAGTGTTTAGAGTAATGAACCTCCATGGTTTTAGCATCTATATGGGGAGCAAGTGCATCATAAGCATAACCAAGGCGTACCATCTGGAATGGGCCTCCTTCAGCTTTTACATCGTCGGGGTTGCCCATAGGCGCTTTAGTTTCTTCTTTTTGGGGTTCAGGGGTTTGGACTACTTCCTGAAGATTGTCTTTGTCTTTACATGACTGCAGGGCAGCAACCACTATTAAGGCAGAAAAAAGCATTTTTACATTTTTCATGGTGTAGTATTTATTTAGTTATTGAATTTATTGTTTCTATATATAACCGTTTTGCTTCATCGGGAGACAAATGCCTTATCTGCATCCAGGCATTCATTTTAAAAGCATTACGAAGGTCAAACCCCTGGTATTGCATTATCTGCGCCTTGCCAGATGTAGCCTGTTTATAATAAGCATAGATGCGAAGCATCACATCCTGTGGAAGCGGATAATCAATGTTAGAAGCTTTTTCAAAAGCTTCCTGGAAAAGAGTATCTAAATCCTTTTCTGCCATTTAAGCTTTTCTTGCAATTATTGTTTTACCGCCTATGGCCTTTTGATTTAGTTTCACATCAATTTCCGTACCTATAGGCAGGAAGATGTCGACCCTCGACCCAAACTTTATAAAACCTGCATCAGTACCCTGCACCACATGCATGCCTTCGCGTGCATAATTTACAATACGGCGGGCAAGCGCACCGGCAATCTGGCGGTAAAGGATATCCCCAAATATCCTGTTTTCTATCACTACAGTTGTGCGCTCGTTTTCTTCACTTGCTTTAGGGTGCCAGGCCACAAGATATTTACCAGGATGGTATTTACTAAATTTAACAAGGCCGTTTACTGCATACCTTGTAACGTGTACATTAATAGGCGACATAAATATTGAAACCTGCAGGCGCTTGTCTTTAAAATACTCCGGCTCATATACTTCTTCAATAACAACCACCTTACCGTCAACCGGCGCAATAATAGTATGATCGGCAGCATCAACCGGCCTTTTCGGGTTCCTGAAGAACTGTAATATAAGGATGAGGAATACAAGTGAGAATATCTGGATGAACTTCAGCAGCCAGTAGCTCTCAATAAATTGTTCTGAAAGTAATATTACGCCTACTGTTACAGCCAGTGCAATGAAAATAATTTTAGCGCCTTCTTTATGAAACATAGTTTATGATTTGGTATAACAAAAATAAGAAAGGAATTGCAAATATAATACTATCAAGCCTGTCAAGTATCCCTCCGTGCCCGGGCATTATCTTACCGCTGTCCTTTACGCCGGCATTCCGTTTAAGACGAGACTCTATCAAATCGCCAAGCGTACCCGTTATTACAAGGACTACTGCGGTGCATATCCATAATACTACAGATTGCCCGAAAACAGGGAAGAGGCTGATGATATAGCTGCCAATTATGGCAAATAGTAGGCCGCCCGCAAAGCCTTCTATTGTTTTTTTAGGCGAAATGCGCTCAAAAAGTTTATGCCTGCCCATAGTTTTACCTACTATATAGGCAAAAGTATCGTTAGTCCAGATAATTATAAAAATGCCGATGATGATCCAGGGGCTAAATCCCCCAGACAGGTAAGGCAGCCTGATTAGTAACAGGAACGGGATAATGATATAGCCTATGAGTATTACCAGTTTACCCGGTTTATCTCTTTGCGCGGGAAGCCCTTTACTGAACAGATCGTATATGAGCATGATCGAGACAATGAGCGAAGCAATAGTAAGCAGTATATTTTGAAGCGTATCGTTAACACTAAATATGGCAAATAACAAAAAACCTGCTAATGCCATGAGCATTGGCAATAGCTTTTTAAGGTTGATGAGATTACAGAATTCAGCAACCGAAAGGAACATGAAAACACCAAAAAGCGTTATGAAACTAAGTCCTGAAAATAGGGTAGCGGAAACCAAAAGGGCTATATAGACGATGCCGGACAGCGTCCTGACGATGCTTTCATTCATCTTATAGGTCTTCTAAAAGCAAAAGGTACAGGTTTTTGGCGGCGCTGCCATACTGAAGGAAATCTTCCTCTTTTGCTTTTTCAAAATATTTGATGGTGGTAATGTTGGTAGGATAGTCCTTATCGTATTTTTTCTTTATTTCCCTCAAACCGTCGCTTTTGCTGGCCAGTATCTGGCTGGTTGTAGCGAAAATTACAATATTGGCCGGGAGTTCATTGGGTTTGTTCTGCTTTATCTGGTTTGATGAAAACAGTATTGAACCTTCATCGGCAATAAGATTTTCGCAGCTTGCAAGCAGGAAACGCGGGTTTGCGGGCTTGTTATACAATAGTTTGTTCTCGTCCAGCAGGCTGTATAGTTTGGGTTCGAAGCACAGAGCCTCACACTCAAACCAGTCATTCTCCTCAAGGATATTAAGGAACTGGTCATGAACTTCTGACAGGTTTTCGCAATACAGGAACTTTCCGCCGTTCTTTTTAAAATTATAAGTAAAAAGCTCGTCGGCAGGTATTTGTTGTTCAGGAAGAAAAGGATTCGATTCAGAATTTTTTTCTTCATTCGAAACATCACTTGCAGCACCAAAAATTTTTTTGAAAAGACTCATACCTTACAATCCCTAAAGTTCTTTTGATAACACTCAAAGATAAAAAAATCTTAATTCAATCTTTCAATTGAATTAAGATTTTTATGATAATTTCTGGATTTAAATTCTTAAGCTTCTGTAATTACTTCAGAATCTGTTTTTTCGTGTGGCCTTTTGCCAAAAATTTCTTCAAGGTCATCTTTAAATATAACCTCTTTTTCTATAAGGATATCGGCAAGCCTGTTCAGCTTGTCTTTATTTTCTTCCAGTATACGTATAGCCCTTTGGTACTGCTCCTCAATAAGTTTGGATATTTCCTCGTCTATAAGTTTAGCAGTTTCCTCAGAATATGGCTTAGAGAAGTTATACTCGCTCTGCCCGCTGGAATCATAATATGTTACATTACCAAGCTTTTCATTAAGACCATAAATTGTTACCATGGCACGGGCTTGTTTGGTTACCTTTTCCAGGTCGCTCAAAGCTCCTGTTGAAATACGGTTGAATGTTACTTTCTCGGCAGCACGGCCTCCCATAGTGGCACACATTTCATCCAGCATCTGGTCAGGCCTTACAATAAGCCTTTCTTCCGGCAGGTACCATGCGGCACCCAGGCTTTGCCCGCGCGGCACTATAGTAACTTTTACAAGCGGTGCGGCATGCTCCAGCATCCAGCTTATGGTAGCATGTCCGGCTTCGTGTATGGCTATAGCTTTTTTCTCTTCAGGAGAAACTATCTTATTTTTCTTTTCAAGGCCTCCCACAATACGATCAACCGCATCAAGGAAATCCTGCTTATCAACCGATTTTTTATCCTTCCTTGCAGCTATAAGGGCAGCCTCATTACACACATTGGCAATATCAGCACCCGAGAAGCCAGGGGTTTGCTTGGCAAGGAAATCAGTATCAAGGTCTTCGCTCTTTTTAAGCGGCTTAAGATGAACTTCAAATATCTCTTTACGCTCCCTGATGTCCGGAAGGTCAACATAAATCTGCCTGTCAAAACGCCCTGCACGCATAAGTGCTTTGTCCAGTACATCGGCACGGTTGGTAGCGGCAAGCACAATTACGTTAGTATTGGTGCCAAAGCCATCCATCTCGGTAAGCAGCTGGTTCAGCGTATTCTCACGCTCATCATTAGATCCTGAGAAGTTGTTTTTGCCACGGGCACGGCCTACAGCGTCAATCTCGTCAATAAAAATGATGGCAGGAGATTTCTCCTTAGCCTGTTTAAACAGGTCGCGTACCCTTGAAGCACCCACACCCACAAACATCTCCACAAAATCAGAACCAGAAAGTGAGAAGAAAGGTACTTTAGCTTCGCCTGCAACAGCTTTAGCCAAAAGTGTTTTACCCGTTCCCGGAGGGCCTACAAGCAATGCACCCTTTGGTATTTTACCGCCTATGCTGGTGTATTTTTCAGGATTCTTAAGGAATTCTACAATTTCCTGTATTTCTTCCTTAGCGCCTTCAAGGCCTGCAACATCCTTAAATGTTACTTTAATATCATTTTTCTCGTCAAAAAGGCGTGCTTTAGATTTACCGATATTGAATATCTGGCCACCGCCTCCGCCGGCACCGCCTCCTGCCATCCTGCGCATCATGAATATCCATAATGCTACAATTATAAGTATAGGCAGCAGGGTAAGGAAAACCTCGCCCCACTGGCTGTCAAGCTCTACAGAGTAATCTGCAAGTTTGCCTGATTTTGTTGCCTCATCCAGTTTTTGCTTAAAAAGCGGGTTGTCATCTCCAATAACTACCGTGTAATGCGGACCTTTATTAACGCCACCAAAAACATCTTTCCTTACACCTTCGTGCACTTTTTGCTTCAGCGCTTCAGGCTTCAGGTACACTTCGGCAACTGTTTTATTAGATACTACGCGGTTAACCTCTCCTTTATCAAGATAAGTATAAAATTTAGATAAAGATGTAGGTTTAGGGTCATTCCAGGTCGATCCGCCGAATACAAAATTAATAGCGAGGAATATCAGCAATATTCCCCCGTAAATAAGCCATGGGCTTACCTTTACTCTGTTTGGTTTATTATCTTTAGACATGAATTCTGTTTAATTAGTAATTGCTCCCGATTGAGGTAATCCTGGCATCGCCCCAAAGGCTCTCAATATTATAATACTCACGTATGTGCTTCTGGAAAACGTGCACAACTATGTTTACATAATCCATAAGTACCCACTCGCCGTTCTCAGTACCTTCAACATGCCACGGCTTATCTTTTAATTCCCGGGAAACTATTTTTTGAATTGAGTGAACTATCGCGTTCACTTGTGTATTGGAAGTACCGTTGCATATTACAAAATAGTCGCACACGGTGTTATCTATCGCTCTTAAATCAAGAATATCAATATCATTACCTTTTACTTCTTCAATCCCTTTGATGATGTTGGCTAACAGTTCATCATTACTTATATTCTTTTTCGCCATTTAAAAATTTAGTTATTACGCAAAGTTATCATTTTTTGTATTTACTTTTGAAACTTAACACAAGATTAAAAGCATAATACTTACAATATTTTAATGAATATTATCAAACTCGGTGCCATTAACTCAACCAATGACTACTTAAAGC
>JAEWKB010000322.1 GCA_023386255.1 Bacteroidota bacterium | reverse complement strand
GGATACGTTTGCGCCAATGGGCCCGGTGCTTGTAACCAAAGATGAAATTGAAGACCCGCACAACCTGAACCTTTCGCTAAAGGTAAATGGTGTGGAGAAGCAGAACTCCAATACGAAGTTTATGCTATTTAATATCAACGACCTGATACACGACCTTAGCACGGTGTTTACCCTTGAACCAGGTGACATTATAGCAACAGGTACACCGGCAGGCGTTGGCGCAGGCCGTAATCCTCAGGAATTTATGTGGCCGGGGGATGTGGTCGAGGCTACTGTTGAGGGTATTGGTACACTAAAAAATTATATCGTTGATTCTGAAGAAGTAAATAACTAAATGAAAAAGACATACCGTATCGGCCAAATCGTGCCGAGCAGCAACATAACAATGGAAACAGAGATTCCCGCACTTTTTCGTGCGCGGGAAACTGTTTCGCCTGAACGTTTTACCTTTCATTCCAGCCGCATGCGTATGAAAAAGGTAACCAAGGAAGAGCTTGAGGCCATGGATGCGCAAAGCCTTAAATGCGCACTGGAATTAAGCGATGCCCGTGTTGATGTTATGGGCTATGCCTGCCTTGTTGCTATTATGAGCATGGGCCGCGGCTACCACTGCGTTAGCGAAACAAACCTTCATGAGGAGACTGTACAAAATGATGCTCCCACTCCTATCGTTACGAGTGCAGGAGCATTAATTAACGGACTTAAAGTGTTAGGTGCTAAAAAGGTGGCTGTAATTACGCCTTATATGAAACCGCTTACCCAGCTTGTAGTTGACTACATTGAACACCAGGGATTTGAAGTGGTTGACTCCATCGCCCTTGAAATACCTGACAATCTTGAGGTTGCAGCACAAGACCCTATGAAACTGTTAGACATATACAAGCGCCTCGACCTTACAGGTGTTGATGTATTGGTGGTTTCTGCGTGTGTGCAAATGCCATCGCTTGAGGCTATTGATGCCATTGAAAAAGAGATAGGCATACCGGTAACCTCGGCAGCTGTCTGCACAACCTATGAGATGCTTAAAAAGCTGGGATTAGACACTAAAGTGCCTATGGGTGGTGCTTTGCTGAGCGGGAAGTATTAGTGTGCAGTAATTAGTGTGCAGTATTCAGGCTGCACTATAATTAAAAAAGCAGTTACACTTCAACAAGCTCAGTGTAACTGCTTTTTTTTATGTTATAAAGTCCTACTGAGCTTGCCGAAGTATGAGCCTGTCGAAGCCATTAATAAGCTATTAATTCAGCCAGTGCGGTTTCAAATCGCTGCTTTGGCAAGTACTGGTCTTCAAGGGCTTTAGTGAAAGGTATAGCACTTTCAAGGCTGCCTACACGTTTTACCGGAGCATCAAGATACTCAAAGCACTCCTCCATGATCATGGCCGAGATATCGCTGGCAACACCACCAAATAGGGTGTCCTCCTGAAGAATGATTACTTTACCTGTTTTCTTTACCGATTTGAATATAGCTTCCGTATCAAGGGGCTGCAGTGTACGCAGGTCGATGAGGTCGGCTTTTAGGTCCGGATTCTTATCCAATGTCTCAAGCGCCCAGTGTACTCCCGCGCCAAAAGATATTATCGTAACATCCTCGCCTTCTTTTAGTAATGATGCCTTACCGAAAGGTAAAGTGTAATAGTCTTTCGGCACATCCTGGTATATGCTGCGGTATAAAGCTTTGTGTTCAAAGAACATTACCGGGTTAGGGTCGTTTATCGCAGTGGCAAGCAAGCCTTTGGCATCATATGGGAAAGCAGGGTAAACAACTTTAAGCCCCGGAGTTTTGGTAAACCAGGCTTCGTTGGTCTGTGAGTGGAAAGGCCCCGCCTGTACACCCGCCCCGCAAGGCATCCGCACCACAACATCAGCTTTTTCCTGCCAACGGTAGTGCACTTTTGCAAGGTAGTTTACTATTGGGTTAAATCCGGTTGAAACGAAGTCAGCAAATTGCATTTCAATAACTGATTTATAGCCATTTATCGAAAGCCCCATACCTGTAGAAACGATAGCCGACTCACATATCGGCGTATTGCGCACGCGGTCTTTGCCAAACTCTTTTACAAAGCCTTCGGTAATTTTGAAAGCCCCGCCGTATTCGGCGATGTCCTGACCCATTATCACAAGATTCTCGTGGCGCTCCATGCTCTGCCTCAACCCTTGCGAAATAGCATCGATCATACGTACATTTTCAACTTCAGATGAAGCTGTAACTTCCTCATGCTGATATGGTTTGTAAACATCATTTAATTCTTCTGATAAACTGGCTTCAATAGCCGGTTCAGCCGAAGCCTGCTGGTAATGTTCGTCTATTTCTTTCTTAAGTTCGGCGCGTAGGGCATCATCCTGCTCATCGGTCAGCACGCCTTCAGCTTTAAGGTATTTGCGGTAATTATCTACCGGGTCCTTCACCGCCCACATGTCCATAAGCTCCTGCGGAACGTATTTGGTACCACTCGCCTCCTCATGCCCGCGCATCCTGAAGGTCTTGAACTCCAGCAGCACCGGGCGCGGGTTCTGGCGCATAGAAGCAACAATGTCGCTCAGTTGCGTGTACACCTCAAGAATATTGTTTCCGTCGATGATGTGCGATTCCATGCCGTAGCCAATGCCTTTGTCGGCCAGGTTTTCGCACCTGTATTGTTCATTTGTAGGGGTTGACAGCCCGTAACCGTTATTCTCTATAATGAAAAGCACCGGAAGGTCCCACACGGCTGCAATGTTAAGCGCTTCGTGGAAATCGCCCTCGCTGGTAGCGCCCTCGCCGGTAAATACAGCGGTAACCTTGCCGTTGTTGCTCAGCCTGTTAGCCAGCGCGATACCATCGGCAACGCCCAGCTGCGGACCCAGGTGCGATATCATGCCTATGATCTTAAACTCCTGTGTACCAAAGTGGAAAGAACGGTCGCGGCCTTTGGTAAAGCCGTTGGCCTTGCCCTGCCATTGCGAGAAAAGGCGGTACAGCGGGATATCGCGCCCGGTGAAAACACCCAGGTTGCGGTGCATGGGCAGGATGTACTCATCTTTGTCTAAAACAGCGGTAACACCCACAGAAATAGCCTCTTGCCCTATGCCTGAAAACCACTTTGACACCTTACCCTGGCGGATGAGGATAAGCATCTTCTCCTCTATAAGGCGTGGTTTTATTAATTTCTTATATAAATCAAGTAATTGTTCGTTGGTTAATTGTTTTCTGTCGAAATTCATGATGATTTTTGTGAAATCGTTATGGTTTAAGAGCCTCAAAGGTAAAAAATATAACAACAGGAATAAGAGTATAGAAATTAAATTTTTTTAAGATAAATTTTGTAAGGGGAAAATTTGTAGGTTAGAATAAATTTTAATAATGGATACAATCTTTAAATCAAATCAAAAACTTTCACAAGTTGCGTTTGATGAGCTGTGGAATAAAGCATTAATTGTTTTTGATACAAATTCTATATTAAATATTTATCGCTTACCCGCACCTTCAAAAAAAGATTTTTTGGATGTTTTATCTCATGAAAAAGTTAATCATAGAATATGGTTGCCATTCCAAGCTTTATTAGAATATACACATAACAGATTGACTGTAATTTGCGAACAAAAGCAAACTTTTTCATCAATTGAGAGAATAATTAAAGAAACTGCTGAAGAGTTTGAAGTGTCGTATAATAATTTAAAAGCTAAAATTGACAAATTGCAATTAAAAAGGCGTCACTCATTAATCAACCCTGACAAATTTCTTGATGATAATTTATTAAAGCATACACACGAAAAACTACAAAAATTTCTTGATGAGTTGACGAAATTAGATGATAAACAAGTTGACGTAAACGATGAAGATGAAACTAAAGATAAATTATTAGAAATATTCGATAACAAAATAGGATTATCCTTTAATAAAAATGAGCTTGAAGAAATTTATAAAGAAGGTGAAAAAAGATATAAAGACGAAATCCCTCCAGGTTTTAAGGACATAGGAAAAGATAAGGAGAAACCTAATTATTATCTATACGAAGATAAAGTGTTCTTACGACAATATGGCGACTTGATAATGTGGAAAGAGATTATAAATAAAGCTAAAAACGAAGGTCTTCATTACATTATATTTGTCACAAACGACTATAAAGAAGATTGGTGGACAATAAGGAGAGGTAAGACTTTAGGACCAAGATATGAATTGTTAAATGAAATTTACTACAATGCACCTGAATTAAAAATATTTCATATGTATGATAGTTCAAATTTTCTTAAATATTGCAAAACCAACTTAAATATTAATATTAAAAATAAAACCATAGATGAAGCTCGAGACATACTTGAAATAGAAAAGAATAATCAGCAAAGTGTGGAATTGGTCAATGTTACTAATTTATTAATGGATCTCTCTAAACAGATTCCTATTTTAATATTATCAAAGCTAAAAAACATTATTTTACAGGCTTCAATTAAGGACATAACAATATGTTTTAATGAAATTCTTTATAACGTAAAAGATCATTCAGCAAATAATTACGTAAACATCGAATATAAAAGTGAAGGAGATTATATAGTTATGAGATTTAGTAACAAATTTAATACAGATAGTCATGCAATAGATAGCACTCGAAGTAAAGGACTAACATCAATAAAAAACAGAATGTCTAAGTATGGATTTGTAGCACACACTATTGTTAATGATGTTTTTTGTATTGATTTATATTTTGATAAATCTTACGTATTATCATTTGATTTATAACCAATCTTCATTATTGTTATCATTAGTGATTTAATTTTACAATGCAAGCTGAAAATTCACAAATAGATGGAAGAACGCTACAAGCTACAAAACAAAAAGCGTGTTGAATTTTCTGCACTGTTGCGGGAGCATTTGCCGGCTGTATTAAGTAGTTATGGCTATAAGTTATTGCATGATAATCAGCTTGAAGATCAAAAAGATTCGCATAACTGGGTGTTTAAGCTTATATTTTTTGGTAAGAAAGTTTTTGAAGTGAGCAACGACGACTGGCGTGACTATACCGAGTACTTCAATGTTTACATTGATGGACAAGAAGCCTTTACACTAAAAACTGATGATTATGCTACCGCTGAACTGGCCTTTGCTGATTTTAAAACAAAGATACAGGAACTGATATAGCTTCTCTCTGGATAATTACCCCCTCCCAAACCTCTCAAACTTCGCTCTTATAAAGTTAAACACGCCGTAGCACACCAGCCCAAAGCCAATGGCCGCCAGGAGGAACTTACCGTACTCAGCATCATGCAAAAAGGCAAACGCTTTAGAGGTATCCCCCGCTTCGTTGGAGTTGGCATGCAGCGCCGCCTTAAAGAAAAGCCACGCCAGCAGCAGCCACACCAGTCCGCGTGCCACGTAACCCACTTTACCGGCGCCTAGCAGCAACCCCTGCCTGTTGTGCCCTGCGGCCTTCTCTACATGCTTTTTGTATTTGCCGGAGTAGCCATAATACAGCTGGTAAAAGCCTACACCTACCAAAATAAGGGCACCCAGCCCCACCAGCCACTCGCCTGCAGGTATTTGCATCGCCTGTGCGGTTATATCTTCCTTTTGGCTTCCGGAGCCCTTAGCACCCGACACAATGCGCTGTACCACGTGTACCGCAATGGAGCCGTATATGAGCCCGCTCAGTACATACCTTGCCCGTACGGCAATGCCTTTAGCATCATTGCCTTTATCGGCGGTATCGGCAAAAGCCTGTATAAAACGCCACAGCACATAGCAAAACAAGCCGAGCGCAATTATGCCTAGCATAACCTGCCCGCCGGTTTGACGGTGCACAAATTCGAATACGCCTTCTTTACTGGTTTCTTTGGCTGAATGCCCGCCTATGCGAAAAGCCGCCATAAATGTAAGCGCGCCCAGCAGGCAGTACACAGTGCCTTTGGCAATAAGGCCTGATATGGCAATGGGCTTAAGGTGAGAGGTGAAAAAGTTATGTGTCACGGTATAGTTGTTTACCTGCTAATTTACGGGGATTGGCAGCGGCGAAGCGTTTACACTTTCATAAGCTTTACTTATATAAATGCTAATTTTCGCACAAATCTTAATTGTACAATACTATAAGCAGCGTCTAAGTCGTTATCAGTAAAATGATTATCTTTAAACCAAACCAACATCTAATGAAAAAATTACTCATACCCGCACTGCTTGCTTTCGGCTTTTGCAGCTTTGCCCAGGAAAACCAGCCTACGTTATCTGAAACTGTAAAAGTGGAAGCCGATTATTATACTGCCGAAGCCCAAAAGATGACGTACGACCCTGATAAGCAAATAACAGAACTGACAGGTAATGTTCATTTTGTTACCAATGCCATTGAAATTAATAATGCTGATAAGGTAACGTTTAATGAAGAAACTAAAGAAGTGATTGGTTATGGTAATTTAAAATGGGATATGAAGATACCTATCACTGTATCCCGAAAAAAATCTGAGACCAGGCAAGGCATAATACGCTACAAATTGGGCGACGATAAAGCTTATCTGGAATAAGCCGATTATATCCAACCGTTATCAAAAGCAAGCCGTATCAGTTCGCTGGTAGTTTTGGCACTGGCTTTCCGCAGCATGTTCTTGCGGTGCGAGTTAACGGTATAATGGCTGATGAAAAGCTTTTCGGCAATTTCTGCACTACTAAGGCCATTTGATAATGCTTTGAGTATCTCTCTCTCGCGGCCGGTAAAGAAATGGCGCTTAGGCTTAAACAGGTTATCTACATCTACATTTATATAAGAGGGTTCGCCATCCATTCCTATAAAAGACAAAATTGGCCTGGGTTCTTTCTTCAGGTGCGTAATATCGGTATGGGTTATAAAAGTCCTGATATTTTCGGGGTCGTGGGTAATAATGAACATCTGCATCAGCATGCGGGCATAGCTGCCATCAGCCTTCCTTACCCGGTAATCATACTGCACCTTGTACTTAAAAAGCTGCTC
>JAEWKB010000303.1 GCA_023386255.1 Bacteroidota bacterium | reverse complement strand
CGCTTAAGGTGGCTGTGGGCGACCAGGTTTCGATTGATTTTATAAACGAGGTGCTGTTTGAATATGAGTTCCGCAGGGTAGATTTTGTTACCGAGCCAGGCGAGTTTTCTGTCCGTGGTGGTATTGTGGATGTATTTTCCTTCTCGAATGACAATCCGTACCGCATTGAATTTTTTGGAAATGAAGTTGACAGCATCCGCACCTTTGATGTAGCCTCGCAGCTTTCGCTGGAAAAAAAGAAAAAGATAACCGTTATACCCAATGTAGAGAATAAGTCCCTGCAGGAAAAGCGGGAAAGTTTTCTGGAATACATTAATGAAAAAACTGTCCTTTTTATCCAGAACACCGAATACCTGCTAAGCCAGCTTGATTCGCTCTACAGCAAAGCTACAGAGGCTTTTGAGAAACTGTCCAAAGACATTAAGCATGCCTCACCTGAAGAGCTGTTCCTCAACCAGCAGGCGTTCCTTAAAAAAGCGCTTGATTTTACGGTAGTAGAACTTAGTGCTAAGCCACTTTTTAAAACAATTAAAACTTTTGAATTCTTCATACAGCCGCAGCCGTCGTTCAACAAACAGTTCGACCTGCTGCTAAACAACCTTAGCGAGAACCACAGCAACGGGTATAAAAACTACCTGTTCTGCTCTAATGAAGCGCAGGCGGCACGTTTTCATGATATTTTTGAAAGCCTGGATGAAGCTAATCACGAGAACATACGTAAACAATACAAAACGGTTGTTTTTCCGCTGTATGAAGGTTTTATTGATGAAGAGCTTCAGGTAGCCTGCTATACCGACCACCAGATATTTGAGCGCTACCATAAGTTCAGCATCAAGAACGGGTATTCTAAAAAGCAGACCATAACGCTTAAGGAGCTTAACTCGCTTTCGGTGGGCGATTATGTAACGCATATTGACCATGGTATAGGCAAGTTTGGCGGGTTACAAAAAATTCAGGTGGAAGGCAAAACCCAGGAAGCTATAAAACTGGTATATGCCGATAATGATATTGTATATGTAAGCATCCACTCGCTGCACAAAATATCTAAGTACAACGGCAAAGACGGCGCCCCGCCTAAAATATATAAATTAGGCTCAAGTGCCTGGAAAGCCCTTAAGCAAAAAACGAAAGCACGGGTTAAGCATATAGCTTTCAACCTGATACAGCTGTATGCCAAGCGCAGGCTGGAAAAGGGCTTTAAATATGCACCTGACAGCTACCTGCAGGCTGAGCTGGAATCGTCTTTCATATATGAAGACACACCAGACCAGATTACCGCCACGCGCGATGTAAAGGCCGATATGGAAAGCGAGCGGCCCATGGATCGCCTGGTCTGTGGGGACGTCGGTTTTGGTAAAACCGAAGTAGCCATACGCGCGGCCTTTAAAGCTGCCGATAACGGCAAACAGGTGGCCATACTTGTACCTACCACTATATTGGCCTACCAGCATTTCAGGACATTTAGCGAAAGGCTAAAGGATATGCCTATAAGCATTGGGTACCTTAACCGTTTCCGATCGGCAAAACAAAAAGCTGAAACACTTAAACAGCTGGAAGAGGGCAAGCTTGATATTATTATAGGCACGCACCAGCTGGTAAACAAGCACGTGAAGTTTAAAGACCTTGGCCTGCTGATTGTAGATGAGGAACAAAAGTTTGGCGTGAACGTGAAGGACAAGCTGAAGACTATAGCCCAAAATGTAGATACACTAACCCTTACCGCAACGCCTATACCCAGAACGCTTCAATTCTCGCTTATGGCGGCGCGTGACCTTTCCGTAATTACCACTCCCCCACCTAACCGTTACCCGATAGAAACACAGGTGGTAGGTTTTAATGAGGAAATCATACGTGATGCCATATCGTATGAAATACAGCGTGGCGGGCAGGTGTTCTTTATCAACAACCGTATTGAGAACATTAAGGAAGTGGCGGGAATGATACAGCGCCTGGTGCCGGGTGCAAAAGTAGGTGTAGGCCACGGGCAGATGGAGGGCAAAAAGCTTGAGGAGCTGATGCTTGCTTTTATGAACGGCGAGTTTGATGTACTGGTGGCTACCACTATTATTGAGAGTGGGCTTGATGTACCTAATGCCAACACCATATTCATCAATAATGCCAATAACTTCGGGCTTAGCGACCTGCACCAGATGCGCGGGCGTGTGGGCCGTAGCAACAAGAAGGCTTTTTGCTACTTTATTGCGCCGCCCTACAGCGCCATGACCGAAGATGCCCGCAAACGCATACAGGCACTGGAGCAGTTCAGTGAGTTGGGCAGCGGTTTTAACATTGCCATGAAAGACCTTGAAATTCGTGGTGCGGGAGATTTACTTGGCGGCGAACAAAGCGGTTTCATTAATGAAATTGGTTTTGATGCCTACCAAAAGATAATGAACGAAGCCATTGAGGAACTGAAGGAGAACGAATTTAAAGACCTGTATGATGAGGTAGAAGGCGATACAGAAAAAGAATATGTGAAAGATATACAGATTGACACTGACTTTGAGCTGTTGTTCCCGGATGAATACATCAATAATATTACCGAACGCCTGAACCTGTACAATGAGCTTGCGGAAATAAAAGAAGAAGCCGCACTTGTAGCCTACGAGCAAAAGCTTACAGACCGTTTTGGGCCATTGCCTAAGCCTGCACAGGCACTGCTGACCAGCATGCGCATTAAATGGCTTGCCACGAAAATGGGGCTTGAAAAACTGGTGCTGAAACAGGGTAAAATGGTTGGCTATTTTGTGGGCGACCAGCAAAGCGCGTATTACCAGTCGGTAGCATTTAGGAACGTACTGAAGTTTGTACAGCAGTTCCCTACGCTATCTAAAATGAAGGAAAAGCAAACCAAGAACGGGCTGCGGCTGCTGCTCACTTTTGAAAATGTAAAGACGCTGAAGCGGGCACAGGAGTTATTGGAAATGGTGTTTGAGGAATGATTTAATTATAAATTATAATTACTGCGGCGCTTCGACAGGCTCAGCGTGACTGACAGCAGTGCGTAAGTTTCGACAACACAATGTGAATGAAAACTGTGACTGCGACTGCAAACTATTACTCCAGCCCTTCCCACCATTTTTTAAACGGCAGAGGCGGATTGTTAAGATTAACTTTTTCACCTATCATAGGAGTTAATAAAGGCATGCCTTCTTTTTCGGCGGCGGCTGTAACACGCTTAATTGGTTCATCCCACGCGTGCAGTGCCAGGGCAAATTTGCCCCAGTGTACAGGCATGAGCTTTTTAGCCTTCAGGTCCTGTGCCGCCTGCACCACTTCCTCAGGCATCATGTGTATGTACTTCCAATATTCGTTATACTGCCCGCACTCCAGTATAGCAAGGTCAAAAGGGCCGTGGTTTTGACCAATAGATTTTAAGTGGCTGTCATATCCGGAGTCGCCGCCCAGATAAATCCTCTTATTCGGTGTAATAAGCACAAGCGATACCCAAAGCGAGGTGTTGCGTTTGAGCCCACGGCCTGAGAAGTGCCGTGCGGGTGTAATGTGTGCGGTAAAGCCCTCATCAAGCGCAATGGATTCGCCCCAGTCTTTTTCTTCTATTATAGCCGGATTATAACCCCATTTTATAAGGTGCGCACCCACACCCAATCCTGTTATTACCTTTTTCACTTTTGGTTTAAGCTTCAGTACGGTGTTGCAATCCAGGTGGTCCCAGTGGTCGTGCGACAGGAACAGGTAATCTATTTCAGGCAGGTCATCAACAGTATATACATCGGTACCGGCAAAGGCTTTTGTGGTGAATGTAACCGGCGAAGCATGTCCGCTGAAAACAGGGTCGACCAATATAGTTTTACCACCAACCTGCATAAAATAGGAGGAGTGGCCAAACCATACTATAACATCCTCATCAGGAGCAAGGTTGAGCAAATCTGCTTTTTTTGAAGGTAAGGGCTGTACAGGTTTGCTCCGCTTGCTCTTATTAAAGAAAAAGTCTTTAAACACCGTGTAATAGCTTACTCCCTCAGCCAGATCAGGGGTGATGCTCAGGTTCCGGAACTGTTTATCTTTAAAATTTGGAGACCTTTCAATACGCTCCTGCCTCGTGCCCAAAGGTAGTTCCCCAAACTTATCCTGTTGCATAAACAGCAACAGCCCCGCTATAACCACAGCCACTATAATTAAAAATATCATTACTGCTTTCTTTAGTTTTTTCATCAAAAAAGAAATGCAGCACTAAGTGCTGCATTTGGTATCATCTTTAGTCTGTTAATTTTGCTTTACTATCCTGAAGTTAGCTTCCTTGCTGCCGTTGCTCACTTTAAAGAAGTAAACACCTTCTGCAAATGAGGAAATATCTACAGATGTTTCGCTGTTACCAATGGCTTTATTAAGCAATAATTGGCCCGCAACGTTATATACGGTAACCTGCTCCATAATTTCGGCGGAACGAATAGTAACTGTGCCGCTTGTTGGGTTTGGATAGTACCTGAAATCTATAAACGCATTTTCTTCAGCCGAAAGGTTTGCACATGATACTGACATATTCCAGCCTGAGGCGGTAACACCTTCATCAGATATAAACTCAAATGTAAGGGACCCGTCCGGTGCTCCCGATTCATAAAATCCGGGGTTGAAACTACCTGTAAGGATATCCAGTACCGGTGAATTTGTGCTAGGGCCTTCATATATATATAAATAGTCGTATCCCTCTTCCAGCCCTAAACTATTAATATTTACCGTAATACGCGCTCCCGGTGCTGTAGGCTTAAGCGTCCTGATAAGGTGCTGGTTGTTAGGGTAGTTACCCGAACCTCCTGTATCAGTAAACGTTACTCCGGAACACCAGTTGGCATCGGTAGCGAACACAAGCTGCTTAGTAGTTGTGGTAACACCTGCGGCGCACACAGGCCTTACTGCAAATTTATAATAGGTATTGGCTGTAAGTCCCGAAACTGAATAAGATGTTGTAACTACTGTTTGCCACGTTATAAAAGGTGAATTAAGAGCGGCTACCGAAACTTGCCACGGGCCGTTTATATTGCTTGGATCTACCCAGTTTATTGTAGCAGATGTTGTAGTGGTATTCAGGGTAAATTCTTCAATCGCATTGATACAGGTGTTGATACAATCGGTACTAAGGCATGTTGAAGTTTCCACGTGATTTAATATCCTTGCCGCAGGCTGCGGGCCAAATCCGTTAGAGAATTTAATACCTATTCCCGGAATTAGGTGGCAATAGCTCATTATCGTACCCTTTTCAGCCGCAGTAGGTATAGGCCCCTGCAGGCAGCTGCCTTCTACAAAACCTGCCTGGGTGCCACACCCGTCTATTGCAGTGTTGTTGCCGTTCCAGTAACAGCCATGTGTATGTGGCGAGCCCATAAGGTGCCCAAACTCATGCGTAATAACCTGTACTGTCCATGAAAAAGTAGGTACGGTTGAGAAATTAAAATCAACATCAGAATAGCTCCAGTTATAATTGGAGCATATGCCGGCTATGGTTACTGCCACACCGCCAAGGCCTCCCGGGTCAATACCTACAAGCTGGCCAAGGTCGCCATCAAAAGATGGCCTTACCTGGTGGAACTGGCCTAAATAATCAGCAGAACTATCGCCTGTATAAGGGTCGGGCGTTGTCCAGATAAATACAGATTTTAAAGCCGTTGTAATACCGTCGTTAGCATAAAGTGTCTGCACGTTGTTGAAAACCGCCGTCATCCAGTTATTGGTTTGCGTAACATTCGAATTATTCTGTAGGAAAATGTTATGGTCAACCTCAAAGTACATAGTAACGCAGCGGTTGCTCAAAACATCCTGTGCGCCGTTGCTGTCCCTGTGCGTGCTGTGGTCATGGTCGGGGTCCTCAGCACTGCAGGTGTAATTTGGCTTAACCAAAAGGTTTGCATCCTGATAAATGATATAATCAGAGATGTTGCCTTCCTTAACCATTTTTCCTACTACAAGGTTACCAAGCTCATCGTTTGAGATGATACCATTTAGTTCGTTATTGAAAAAGTTGAATGATACAACCGATTCATATTCGCCTTTTACTATACCCCGATAGTGCGCCCCTCTTTCAAAAGAAGCATTTGTGCCTTTATCGGTATCAACGTGAAAACCTTCGGCCATAACCTCTACCCTGTACAATTGTGTTGTTACCGTCTTGCCGTTATAGGGTATGTTTAGCTCTAAGGCATCATATTTAGCCGCTGCCAGGTGTTTAACAACTTCGCTGTTTAAAACAGCATACTGCGCGTTGCTCACCACATCATCGCCGTTAATGCGGGTATTGCCGGCAGTTAGGGGTGCATAAGGTTTAAAATCTGTTTTTTGCTTTACCAGCCGGGCAACATGCTCCCCAATTTTATGCTGTCCAAAAGCTGTGATGGCGCCAAGCAGCGCAAAAAGTGTAATTATTTTTTTCATAGCTTAAATTATGCTCTTACGTAAAGAGCCATTACAGGCTTTTAAGATCTTTAATAACCTTAAAAGCAAGATCAACCTCCTGCTCGCTTACCAGTATGGTAAACTCGTAGGATGTAGAAATAACTTCGTTAATAATGATGCCTTCCCATGCCAGCCTCTGGAAAATATAATAATATACTCCCGGGGTTGATATGTTATCTTTAGGCAGTTTTACAGTAATTGAGGCAAGGTTATCCGTCCGCTCAATCTGTTTTTCTTCGGCAAACAGGCGCTCCACGATAGAATTCATAGAGGAATTTACCACCACGTTGGTTTCGTTTACTCCCCTTGATGAAGTATAGAAAATTTCAGGATGGGTATTCAGGATGGCTATTAATTCTGCCTGCTTGTTAAGAATGGTGTCCGATACGGCAAAGGTGTAATCAGTAAGCGATGAGCGCACAGTAATGTCGCCAATGCTTTTAAGCACTTTAATTATTTTATGATTAACCCGGAAGTTAAGGTCTTCCGACAGCCGTTTTAAAGACATTACCACAGCGCCCTGCTTCACGTCTTTCCCGATTTCCTGCTCCAACTCAGGCATCATGTTGCGTGCAAGGGAAGTGAGGTTTATTATCCCCTGCGAAAGTGCGCTTAGCAAAAATGGCTTCGTTTTTATGTAGTGTTCCACTACCGAAGAAATTGTTTTCATAGCTTAAATAGTTGTGTTTGTAGTTGTTGTTGGGGAACAAATATACAAACTAAAATAGTTTGTTATAAATTTAACAACTAAAAATGAAAGAAAGCATCTTCAAGATGTTCTACTTCAAAAATGCCATTGTTCTTATAAATGGAAATGATGTCAAAACGCGCCTCTACATCCAGGTCATTTTGCATTACATATTCATTTACAGCTTTTACCAGCAGCTGTATCTTTTTTGGCTTCACGAACTCCTGCGGCAGGCCAAATTCAACAGAAGAACGTGTTTTCACCTCAACAATAGCAAGCACATCGCCTTTTTGTGCAATAATGTCTATTTCAGCTTTCTGGAACATCCAGTTGGTTTGTAAAATGCTATAGCCCTGCTTCTGCAGGTATTCTACCGCCATCTCTTCGCCCAGCTTGCCCAGTTCGTTATGTTCAGCCATTATTTAAAAGTTAATTTAGTGCCTGTTGCGGTTACTTCCAGCGTAGCCTCTTTACCCAAAGGCAGCGCCCGGTTGTCCTGTATGTGCCCTGCCGGGAAGTTAAAGCAGATGGGAATATTATACTCTTTGGTAATGTCCTGAATAATCTCCAGCGCGTCGTACCCCCAGGGGATGTCGTTATCTTTCATCTTGGTCATCCCACCAATGATTATGCCCTTAACGTTACTGAAATACCCGTTGCGCTTCAGGTTCATCATCATGCGGTCTATGTGGTACAGGTACTCGTCCAGGTCTTCAATAAAAAGTATTTTGCCTTTAGTGTCTGCTTGTGATTTAGAACCCACAATACTATACAGCACCGAGAGGTTGCCGCCTACCACTTCGCCCGTAGCTTTGCCCGGCTTGTTGAACTTATGAGTCGGAATGTTGTACTCCAGCTTTTCGCCAAATAATGCTTTGCGGAAACTCTCTATAGCCTCGGGTGTGGCGCGTGACACGCTGATGCCCATAAGCCCGTGCAGCGTGGCGTAGCCTAAAGTATGAACATGGCTGTGCAGCACCGTCATATCGCTAAAGCCAATGAGCCACTTGGGCTTCTGCTTGAATTTCCAGAAGTTAAGCCTGTCGATTATCCGCACCGTGCCGTAGCCTCCCTTAGCGCTCCATACGGCTTTTATGGCAGGGTTGTCCAGCATTTGCTGCAGGTCGGTAGCCCGCTGCCAGTCTTCCCCCGCCAGCTGGTTACTATCAAGGCCTACGGTTTTACCTACCACCACGTGCAGCCCCCAGTTTTCGGCAAGCTTTATGGCCGGCTCCAGCGACTTCATCTCTACCTTTCGCGCTGTGGCCAGTATGCCTATGGTATCGCCCTTTTTTAGATAGGGCGGGATTTTGGTTTGGGCGAAGGTAATAGAAGAAATGAGTAGCAGAAAAAGAAATTTCAAGGGCATGTAGTTTGATTTATACAAATATAATAAAACTAACCTCCGCCTTGCCACAATGCTGTTCTTCCATTTCGACCGCAGCGCAGCGGAGAGAGAAATCTTCCCTACTTCGACGCTAAAGATTCCTCCTTCTTCGAAATGGAACCCTACAATTTACTGCTTTTTGATGCCTTAGGAGAATATCGTGGCTATCTATATAATTCGTACTTTTGCACCTTAAATATTTCACCTGATGTTACAAGACCCAAAACGATATACCATAACGGCCGCATTGCCTTATACCAATGGCCCCATACATATAGGCCACCTTGCCGGCGTTTATGTCCCTTCAGATATTTATGCGCGTTTCCTCCGCCTTCAGGGTAAGGACGTGGCGTTCATCTGCGGAAGCGACGAGCACGGCGTAGCCATATCAATGAAAGCCAAGAAAGAAGGCATTACCCCCCAGGAAGTGATTGACAAGTACCACCACATCATCAAAAAAAGTTTTGAAGATTTTGGAGTATCGTTTGATAACTACTCCCGTACATCAGCACAGGTACATCATGAAACAGCCTCAGAATTTTTTAAGAAGCTGTATGATGGGGGTAAATTTATAGAGGAGGTTACCGAGCAATTATATGACGAGCAGGCACAGCAGTTCCTGGCCGACAGGTTTGTAACCGGTACCTGCCCTAAATGTGCTAACGAAGATGCTTACGGCGACCAGTGCGAAAAATGCGGGTCATCGCTTAACGCTACCGACCTTATTAACCCGAAATCGACGATAACCGGTACTACTCCGATTTTAAAATCTACCAAGCACTGGTTCCTGCCGTTGGACCAGTATGATGCTTTCCTGCGCGAATGGATTTTGGTAGGCCATGAAAGGGACTGGAAGCCTAACGTATATGGCCAGGTGAAATCGTGGCTGGATGACGGGCTGAAGCCACGTGCCGTAACCCGCGACCTTGACTGGGGAATTCCCGTTCCTGTAGAAGGCGCCGAAGGCAAAGTGCTTTATGTATGGTTTGATGCGCCTATAGGCTACATATCATCTACCAAAGAATGGGCACAGCGCGAAGGCAAGGACTGGGAGCCGTACTGGAAAAGCAGCGACACCAAGCTGGTACACTTTATAGGGAAAGATAATATTGTGTTCCACTGCGTAATATTCCCTGCCATGCTGAAGGCGGAAGGCAGCTATATTATGCCTGATAATGTGCCTGCCAATGAGTTCCTGAACCTGGAAGGCAACAAGCTTTCTACCTCTAAAAACTGGGCGGTGTGGCTGCATGAATATTTAGAAGATTTCCCGGGGCAGCAGGATGTACTGCGGTATGCGCTTACGGCCAACGCTCCCGAAACCAAAGACAACGATTTTACCTGGAAAGATTTTCAGGCACGAAATAATAATGAGCTGGTAGCCATTTTCGGTAATTTCATTAACCGTGTGGTGGTGCTTACCAATAAGTATTATGAAGGTGAAATTCCTTCGCCCAATGCGTTTAGTGATGTAGATGAGGCCACGCTTACCGAAATGCGCGCTTACCCCGCGGTTATAGCCAGCAGTGTGGAGAGGTGCCGTTTCCGTGAGGCGCTTGGCGAGCTGATGAACCTGGCGCGCCTGGGCAACAAGTACCTGGCCGATGAGGAGCCGTGGAAAGTTATTAAGGAAGACCCGGCGCGCGTACAGACGCAGATGTACGTTGCCTTGCAGATAGCTGCCGCACTTGCGGTGCTTAGCGAGCCGTTCCTGCCCTTTACAGCGGGTAAGCTACGCAATATGCTTAACCTTGAAGGCGGGCTGCAGTGGAATGATATAACATTAAAATCGGACCTGATTGCTGCCGGGCACCAGATAGGCCAGGCTGAACTGTTATTTGCCAAGATAGAAGACGAAACCATACAGAAACAAGTGGAAAAACTGGAAGCTACCAAAACCGCCAACGCAGCTGAAAATAAAAAAGCCGAACCGCAAAAAGACCTTATTACGTATGAGGATTTTGCCAAGATGGACATACGTACAGGGACCATACTTGAGGCTGAGAAAATGCCAAAGGCAAACAAGCTATTGGTTTTGAAGGTAGATACCGGCATTGATGTGCGCACCATAGTATCGGGTATTGCGGAGAGCTTTACACCGCAAGAAGTGGTAGGCAAACGCGTTACCGTACTGGTTAACCTTGCACCGCGCGCACTGCGTGGTGTGGAAAGCCAGGGTATGATATTAATGACGCAAAACGCTGAAGGCAAACTGGTTTTTGTTAATCCTGATGCTGATGGGGTTGGAAATGGGGAAGTGATAAGTTAGATATATTTTATATACCATAAAAAAACAGTCACACTGAGCTTGTCGAAGTGTGGCTGTTTTGTATATTAGCCATATCTAAAACGTTATATATGAATAAAGTAGTAAAGCTTACCCTAATTAGTGTACTGTTTTTTCTTTACTCTTGTGCAACTTCAATGACACCTGTTGAAGTGTATAATACTTTACCATCATTGACAAAATCGCAATTTGTTACACAGTCACAAGCAGAAGAAGCTATGCAAACAAAAGAGTGTAAGTATTTAGTTAAAGGAAGAAGTTATCTTGCACCAATAGGTTTTAGTACGACAAATGATTTACGAAACGGCGCAAAAGGTATAGACGAGTGGGTAAAATTAGATGGTGGTAATGCTTATGTACTTACTAATTATAAATGGATTACTGTAGACAATAGTGGTTCAACCCAACTTTTCATAGAATTTGATACTTTGAAGTGTAATAGTATTCTTTAGTTTGATTTTTCACTACCTTAGGGTTATGAAAAAATCTTCTGTGCTGTTTGCCCTGGCCCTCATGTTCCTCATTATTGTGCTGGCCGACCTTATCCGCTGGTTTGTTATTACCGGCGAGACCGCCAATTTTGAACAGGCCAAACAGGAATATCTTGCCTATTACCCGGCCGGATTACAAAACGCACGGCTGCTTACGGTGATATCACTCGTACTGCTTACCTTCTCGGGATTCGTGTTCCTGAGCGCCGCCAAAAAACGTTCGCTAAAAGTTGCGGCTTCGCTGCTGGGTATGCTGTGCGCCCTGCTGCTCATCTGGAAGATATTTTCACTGATGTAAACTGGCGCAAAAATTGTGGGGCTAAACCAAAACAAACGCTATGAAATTTCAACATTTACTTATCATACTACTTTCGGCTATTGGTTTAAAAGGAAGCGCACAGGTAATCCAGTCGGCACAGCCGCTTGAGCTTAAAAAATCGACCTACTACCACACTGCGCTTGCCGCCCCTGATGCCAATTACTCGCAATTGGTAACCTTTGTTGCCGATAAGGAAAAACTCACCGCACTGCGCTACAACAGCGTGCTTTACTTTACCGACAGCCTCAGCACCAAACGGCCCGATACCAATTATGACCTGATGGCCGGATACAGCTATGACGCTGAAAGGCAGGTTACGGTGTATTGGGCTGAAGACAATTATACAAGGATTCAGCCCGTGAACTTTAACTTTGAGACTAAAGCTGTAACAGCAGGAACACTCATATCGCTTTCACTACGGGAAGAAAACATCATTACCACTTTTAGCGACAACAACTCTTTCTACCTTATCACGCTGCCGCGGAATAATAAGGAAGAAGACATTTTGAGGTTCTATACTTTCAGTAACGGTAGGGTAGCGACACATTCGGTAGATTTTTCAGGCATTGAATTAAGGAGCATCAGCAATAAGGAAATTTCAATTAATGACATGCTCGAGGCATACCCGCTACAAAAAATTGACACCCGCGCTTATAACAGCCTTACCAATACCACCAGCAAACTGAAGTTTTACATAAGCAACGGCGAAATGATCTTTACACTGGACCATAATGCAGCCTATACCCAAATAATCACGCTGAACCTCAACACCTATACCCTTACCGGAAAAAGCATACCACAGCCACAGCTACAAACTACCGGAGAAGGCAACTCTTATTTGCATGAAGGGCGCCTGTACCAGCTAAAGGCCAATAAAGACCAGCTTGCCCTTTCGGCAACTGACCTGGCAACGGGTGAACTTGTAAAAAGCTACAGCGCCAACAGCACTGACAGCATCAGCTTTAAAGATTCAGATTTGGTGTCGCAAACCGGCAGCGGCAGGTCCAAGGTGTTTAAAGACACTAAGAAATTTTTGCAAAGGCTGGAAGCGTCAACCATAGCACTATCAGTTTACCAAACACCCGATGATATTTTAGTAACCGCAGGTGGGGTACGCAATGTAATACCTGCCGGGAGTGCCATACTGGGTGCCGCGCTTATTGCCGCGGGTGGGTCGGAAGCATTAATGGGTGAGTTCTTTGACCCCGAGAGCCAGCAGCTGAACTATTTTGAAGGCACGTTTGACGAAAATTTTGAGCACAGGCCTTTCCGCCCCGGCATGCTGGCGGTAGATTACCTTTCCGGTTTTATGGCTTCCAACGAGCGGAACATACAGCTGGTATCGGTTTTTCCTTTTGGCTATGATGTAGTGCTGGGGTATTATGACGCGAAGGCAAAGCAATATGTGCTGAGGAAGTTTACAGATGATGATTTGTAACGGACTATAAGCCATTTTCTTTCCTATACCTCACCTGTTCTTCACGGGTAGCGCCTTTAGTATACAGGAAAACAGCTTCTTCATATAGCTTCTTTGACCGGTCATTCAAGTAATGCCAAAACATTTCCTTCCGGTCTTCATACTCATTCCATAAGTTGATGTAAAAGCACATGCCTAAAATTTCATCAATGCTCTCTTGCCGAAGATTAGCCAACTCATTGAATATTGCGAGGGCATACTCTATATCTTCTGAAGGATTATCAAGCCTATGCAAAATATGTTTTGTGATGAAAATTTCCAAGGCTGATGCATCAAGGTCATTTTCTTCTAAAAGAGTTTTTTTGTAATATTCTATCTTTGTTCTTAATCTACTCATGCTAATATTTTGGTCTAATGAAATAATTGACTATCTGTAGTTAGCGCTCCACTGTCAGCTTATAGCCTTTACCATGAATATTTATTATTTGTATGGCAGGATCGCCTTGTAGCTTTTTCCGTAATTTAGATATAAACATATCAAGGCTCCGCCCTACAATAACACCTTCATTTTCCCATATCTCTTTTTGCAGGCGGTCGCGCGCAATATCCTGGTTTATATTTTCGGCCAGCAGGCTAAGCACACGGGCTTCTTTTCCTGTTAGCGTAACTGTTTCGCCTTTTATGTCCAACTTATTTAAGGCAGGGAAGTATTTTGTATTCCCTATACTTATGTAATCGCCTGCAACAAATTCGCTATCTGCTGCAACAGGTGCTTTCTTCCGGCTGTACCATTGCCAGCCAAAGAGCAGGAACAACGGCACTGCACAGGCAGGAATCCACGCAAGGCTTACTTTATCATCGAGGCTTACTTTAATTGTATAATGGGCTGCAGGTAACCCCCGCCCTGTGCACGGAACAGATTCGCTGCTGTTTACCGGCATATTGTAGGCATATACAATAGCACCTTTTTCATCATATACATTTACCGTGTACGCATCAGGCAGCCTGCCAGACTTTTCCTCTGCCCTTATAATAGCAACCAGTGCATCAGGATCAAACGCCAAAGGTTTTTCAAATGCAATTAAATATTCAGTTTCTGAGAGCTCCTCTACAGGCAACACCCTTGATGTACGGTCGCCAGCCTTAAGCAACAGCTTATGCCCTATCCTGCGCATGGTAATGATTTTTTCGCTTTCGGCCCGGTCATTACTTGGTACAAAAGCGAATAAAAAGAGGTTTAGCACCAGGATGATGTACATATACTTAATCATGGGTTAAAAGTAAGGATTTATGATAGCTGCCAAAGTCACTTTTGCAAAATTTACATTTGTTTACATTAGTTTACAGCAGTTTATCAACCTTGCCGCAATATTAATCTTTTACAGGCCTCACCAGACATCTTACAAACTGCAGAGGCTGAATTATCTTTTGTAAATTTGGCCCTATGCTCCCTATAGCCTACCACCCCATATACAAGCATCCGCTGCCGGAAGGCCACCGCTTCCCGATGATAAAGTATGAATTGCTTCCGCAACAATTGCTGCATGAGGGCACGGCTGCGGAAAGCGATTTCCGCATGCCTGAATTGCCCGATATGGCGCATGTGCTGGCGGTGCACAGGCAGGAATATGTAAATGCCCTGCTGAACCTCACGCTGGACCCGCGGGCGGTGCGCAAGATAGGCTTCCCGCTGTCGGCAGAGCTGGTGGAGCGCGAATTGAGGATAACACAGGGAACCATTTGGGGTGCCGAAATGGCATTGCAGCACGGCATTGCCTTTAACATAGCCGGTGGTACACACCATGCCTACAGCACCCATGGCGAAGCATTTTGCCTGCTGAACGACCAGGCCATAGCAGCGCAATACCTACTTGACAAAAATCTGGCTAAAAAAGTATTAATTGTTGACCTTGATGTGCACCAGGGGAATGGTACCGCCGAAATATTTGCAGGTAATGATGATGTCTTTACCTTCAGCATGCACGGAAAAACGAACTATCCGTTCCATAAAGAAAAATCCGACCTGGATATTCCGCTGGCAGACGGGACAGATGATGAT
>JAEWKB010000052.1 GCA_023386255.1 Bacteroidota bacterium | reverse complement strand
ATGTAAAGGATAATCCTTACCCTAAGCTGAACAGGACCGTATTACCGGAATGGAACTGGGGCAATACACAGTATGAGTTTACCTTAAATAAACCTAAGGCTTCTGTGCGGGTAGTAGTTATTGACCCTACGGAACTTATGGCCGATGTAAATAAAGATAATAATGCCTATATAGCAGGTACAAAATAATTTTATTTACTATACATCATAACAAAAGCGGCACTAGCCGCTTTTGTTATATAAAAAAACCTCTGACTGTTGCCGTCAGAGGTTCTTCCAAACAGATAAAATAGAATAAAAAATCTGTTCTTATATATAATTGGCGCTAAAAAGTTAGTTCGATTTTTTAGCTGGTTCTGCCTTCTTCTCGGTAGTCTTTTCTTCCTTTATGGTAGCTTCCGATTTTTTTTGTGTAGTCGTTGAAGGCTGCGACTGTGTAGACTGCTGGGCCGGTTTTACCTGGCTGTCCTGCGCCGGCTGCGTTGTTGTTGTGGTTGTAGTAGATTGGCTGGTTGTTTGTTTAGTGGGTTCCTGTGCAAATGCTATAGCACCTGTTAGCATTACTGCACCTAAAATTAAGTTTTTCATTGCGTATGTATTAAATTATATTATGTCTTATGCCATTAAATAAGGCAAGGATGGTGCCGTGAGGTTCAAACTTCCATTAATTGATATTAATCTATTGACAATCAATCAAATAAACATTTGTATGATTGAAGTTTATAAATGCACAGTTGTAGAATTGTGTAGAATGTTGTGTAGGCGGGTTGTGGTATTACATATCCCTTTAACAGAAGTTTGTAGCATTGTTATTACTCTGTTTGGCTTTAAGACACTAACTTTGAGGTAGTTAATAACATAATACCAACTACTATGTCATCCAAATCAGATTCGCACACAACAACAGACCATAAAAAGATACAGAAATGGGCCGAAGACCGTGACGGTAAGCCGGCAGTGGTAGAAAGTACCTATAAAAACGGGAGTGGCCTGCTACGTATAAACTTTCCCGGCTATGCGGAAGATAACCTAAAGGATATTTCTTGGGAGGAATTTTTTGAGATATTTGTTAAGAGCGACCTTCAGTTCCTGTACCAGGAAGAAACAAAAGATGGCGGTGAAAGCCGTTTCTTTAAATTTGTGAATAAAGAAAAATAATGGAGGCCACATCAGCCTTGGCAAGCCTGTTGTATTTTACGGCAGGCTTTTATATCATTGCGTTGATGCGAATGCTTGCCTTAACCAGCGCCAGCGCCCTTATTTTTGCCATTTCAACCTCTTTATCCTGATGCTGTTTGTTTTCGCTTACCAGTTTTACAAAGCCATACTGTTCAGACCGATGAATATACTTTACCGTAACATATTCTTCATCTCCTACGGAAACGCTGAGCAGGTACATTTCACCCCAAAATATTGAGTTGGAAATATCATGTACTTCTTTATACATTACAATGTCCCCGCTTTTAAGCAGTGGGTACATACTGTCTCCGGTAACATAAACAGCACCGTCACATTTAGGCAAATGAGGGATAGAAATATGGTCAACAGGCTGTAAAGCTTTGTCATTACTAAATATTGGTACTATACCCGCCACTGCTTCAAGGTCATAAAGCGGTATTTGCTGGCTCTCAACTGTAGTATCGGTTTTAAGGCGGTAGGTTTTTACTCCGGCAGTATCATACAGGCCGTCGTTGCTTACAAACATCTCCCCGTTTCCGGTAAGCAGCCATGTAGGATTAATATCTTTATATACTGACAAAATTTTTTCTAAAACATTAGAGCCAATACTCTTGCCATCTTTAACTGCCTTCGATATACTTCCGCGGCTTGCGCCGATAGAATTTTCAAACGCATAATAGCTTATTCCCTTTGCTTCTATGTAATTACCAACCCTTCTTGAAATCATAATTCTAAGATTTGAGACAAAAATACGGAAATTACTTATATGAAAAAAATAATGTAATTATTATTATTCTTAGAAAATAGTCTCTCTTAAATCTATCGGTGAGTGATGAAGGCACCTAGTTTAGCCAGCTTAGTAACAATATTGCAGGTATAAAATAAATTACAATGGTACGGGCACCGTCATAATCTTTAGCTATGCGCTGGCCTAAAAGAAGGAAAAGCAGTGTGATGCATGATAGCAATGCGGCCCATCTGGCAAACTGCATGCCTTCATTAACCAGCAGCTCAATAATCCCGATAACAGAAAAAGCACCGGAAACAACTTCGAGCACAAGGATAAGGAACAGCGATGCAGGTACCTGATTTTTTATAAACGTTTGCGAAAAATGACCCTTTAGCCACTCTACATTGCCTTTCCAGTCGGTTACTTTATCATAGCCGCTTTGTATAAATGTTATGGCTAAAAATGCAAGGATTATAATTATGGCCGGCAGCAGGTGGTCGTTTAGCAGCATAGTTTTACTTTTTATGGATTAAACGTGTAAGTTTTATAGACAGGTCAGTTAAAATTATCTTGGCATTGCCGTTTCGCTCTATATGGTACAGGGCATCTGACAGTTCTTTAAAAATATCATTAATATTGGTGCCATTTACAAAAGGGGCAAAATTTTCAAGTTTAAATTTATCAACTGCCGGCTCCATGTAAACCAGCTCTTTAGCATTATAATTAAGCAGCAGCGCCTGACGGAACATGTCAATGCAAAAATTTATAAATTGTTTTTGTGCCTCCCGGCCAATAGATGCAATAGTTTCGCTCCACGCAATCAAATCGTGTATGGCAGCAGCATTTCCCTTAGCCCTGAACGCAGCCCTTACCCACATTACAAACCATTCTTCAAAAGGGTGGCCGTCATCATCTTTATGCACCAAATGCAGGGCTTTATTATAATTTCCCTGTGCCTGGTGAGCCAGCTTGTATGCAGCCCCGCTTTCAATCCCTTGCCTCTTTACCAAGGCATCAGTAATCACTTTTTCACTTAAAGCACCAAATTTTAATACCTGGCAGCGCGACAGGATAGTTTGCAGCAAGTCATCTTCACTTTCTGCGATGAGTATGAAAACTGTTTTTTGCGGCGGCTCTTCCAGCAGCTTCAGCAATTTGTTTGATGTGGCTATATTCATCTTATCAGCCATCCAGATGATCATAACCTTATAACCGCCTTCATAAGCTTTTAAAGACAGGGATTTCATTATTTCATGGGCTTCATCAACACCTATCTGCCCCTGCTTATTCTGAATATCAATTTTCTTGTACCAGTCAAACAAACTGCCATAGGGCGTTTCGGTAACAAACTCCCGCCATTGTTTCAGGAAATTGGCACTTACAGGGTGGCTCTTAACTTCACTGTTTGTTGCTACCGGGAACACAAAATGCAGGTCGGGGTGGCTAAGGCCGGCAAATTTCAGGTTACAAGCTTCGTTGCCGCCGGTATTTTCGCTGCCGGCATTGCTGCACAAAACATACTGCGCATAGGCTATGGCCATGGGCAGTGTGCCTGATCCTTCAGGGCCAATAAAAAGTTGTGCATGGGGTATACGGCCCGCATCGGTACTTTTTGTTAAATGGCTCTTTATGTGGTCCTGTCGTAAAATCTCTGAAAAAAGCATACGGCTAAGATAGCAG
>JAEWKB010000058.1 GCA_023386255.1 Bacteroidota bacterium | reverse complement strand
CTGTTGCAACGTACGACCCGAAAAGGTCGGCGCCCATACCGGCCACGTCACCCACATTATCACCTACGTTATCGGCAATGGTTGCGGGGTTGCGCGGGTCATCTTCAGGAATTCCGGCTTCTACCTTACCTACAAGGTCGGCACCTACGTCGGCAGCCTTAGTATATATACCGCCACCAACACGCGCGAAAAGGGCAATAGATTCTGCCCCAAGGGAGAAGCCCGCAAGCGTTTCCAATACTATGGTCATATCCATGGTATTGGTCCATACGCCATCCATAAAATAATGAAAGAAAAATATAAAGAAACCTGTAAGGCCCAGTACTGCAAGCCCGGCAACGCCAAGCCCCATAACCGTACCGCCGCCAAAAGATACCTTAAGCGCCTGCGGAAGGCTGGTACGTGCGGCCTGTGTGGTCCTAACGTTTGATTTTGTGGCAATCTTCATGCCCATGTTCCCGGCCAGTGCCGAGAAAACCGCTCCAAAAATAAAGGCTACCACAATAAGCATATCGGTGGTAGGCACTATGTAAGCAATTGCTGCCAGCGCTATACTGGCAATGACTACAAAAATGGCAAGCAATTTATATTCTGCCTTTAAAAAGGCAAGGGCACCCTCGTATATGTAATCTGAAATTTCTTTCATCTTACCGTCACCGGCGTCCTGCTTTAAGACCCATGATCTTTTTACTGCCATGAAGAGCAGCCCCAATATGGCCAGTATTACCGGCACATATATCATAATTGATTCCATAAATATAATTTGGTTGTGGTTAATATTATCGTAAATATAACAAAACCAAACAAATAAAAAAGCAGTACTCTGTACAGAATACTGCTTTTTTATTAATTATTTATGATTATGCTTATTTTATACTGAAAAGCTCCTCAGGCTTGTTCTCCAGCGCTTCAAAACGCTCAAGGCACTCATCTATAATCTGGTATGCCTCGTGAACATCTCCCCATCCTTCAACATCTACTTTTTTGTTCTCAAGGTCTTTATAAACCTGGAAGAAATGTTCAATTTCCTTTAGGCGGTGCGGGTTAAGGTCGCTAAGGTCATTGTACTTGTTCCATATTGGGTCTGATACCGGTACGCACACAATTTTTTCATCCGGGCCCTTTTCATCTGCCATATGGAAAACCCCGATAGGTTTCACCTCTATAACACAGCCGGGAAAAGTAGGCTCATGAACCAGCACCAGCACATCAAGAGGGTCACCGTCAAGGGCAAGAGTTTCAGGAATAAAACCATAATCGGCAGGATACATCATGGATGAGAAAAGCATCCTGTCATAACGTATTTTCTTCAGTTTAAAGTCATATTCGTATTTGTTCCTGCTGCCTTTCGGTATCTCGATAAGTACATCGAAAGATTTTAATTTTGCTGCGGTCATTGTTTTTTTTCTTTGTTTCTTAAATTTAGCGGGTGCAAAAATACAGCAATATTCTTGTTTTGCAAGGGTTAACCCGCCGAAAATCATAATAAAAGAAAGGTTTTACAATTATTTAATGCGGAAACTTCCTTCCGCGTTTTTCAAGGTAATAATGCCAAAGGAAAAATGCGGCTGTAGTGCGGTAAGGCGACCATTTTTCAGCATACTGCGCCATTTTGCCAACATCTTCAATACCAGTAAGATCTCTTATTGCCGAAACAATACCAATGTCGCCAAGGGGTAGTATATCAGGCGACTGCAGGCTGAACATCAGGTACACATCTATAGTCCAGTTGCCAATGCCTTTAACCCGAATCAGCTCCTGCCTTACTACCTCAGGTTCTTTATGCCTGAAACTATCAAAATCTACTTCGCCACTTAAAACCGCTTCTGCAAGGGCTTTAATGTAAATGGTTTTTTGGCGGGTAATTCCGCAGGCGCGAATTTCTTCATCTGTAGCTGTGGCAATTTTATTGGGAGAGAAGTCGATAACAAAATCTTTAAGCCTGTTGAAAGAGGCACGTGCAGAATCAAGCGATACCTGCTGTTCCAGTATAGTCTTGCACATGCTCTCAAAACCTTCAGGCCTGGCCGGAAAACCGGGCATCCCCCAGTTTTCAATAATCTCTTTAAATATACTATCTTTCTCTAATAAGTAAGGGACAGATTCCTGAAGTGTCATATATGTAACTATTACAAACAAAAAAGCCTTCCTGAAGAAGGCTTTCACATAGTATTATTTACAATTACAGGTAATTGCTCTCTGATTTTTCACAGTCATTTATACAGCCGTTTTCATTGCAAAACGGTACTTTTTTGCCATCAACCGTAAGGTAAGAAAGATTACAGCCCGTGGCACATCCGCGGCATGAGGTTGATGTAGATGAAAGCCCTTTGCTGCCGGTACTCATATAAAATTCGCCTGAAGCATTTTTATCAAGCATAACACCTATTGATGTACCCTGATAATCACTTCCTATTAAAAAGAAGCCCCTGTCATTAGGATCATTGGAGGCAGTTTTTTCTACAATCTGTAAATCTCTTAAGTTTGTTGGGATTCCTTCTTTGCTTAACACGTCTTCAAGATCGTCTAAAAGAGCATTCTCATCTGCAGTTACTTCATATACTCCGGGCGCGCCTTCTTCACCTATCACACCATCCCATACATTGCCACGGGCAGTGCTAAACTCTTCTCCGGCAGCATTATCATTTACTACAACCTCATTCTCAGCGTCAGTACTGCAGCTTGCAACCAATGCCACCATAAAAAGGGCTGATACAGTTTTTAAAATAGTTTTTTTCATGGCAATCCGTATTAAGTTAGTTTAATACTACGAAAGTAGAGCATTGGCAGGATGTGCCGTGTCAACCAAATGTTAATTTTTTTGAATTAATAAAAAATTAACGCATTTCTTTATCAGCTTTAAAGCAATCCTCACACGGAGTGCAAATAAGGAATCTTTTATTATTAACAACATTAACAACGGGGTCGCAGCCTGACGGACAATCACCGGCACATAAAATTTTCAGGTAAACAAGTGATTCAGCCCCCTCCTGCTTTTCAAAATAAAATTTATTATCTTTTAAATTGAGTATTGCGGCTGTTTTAACGGTACCTGTGTTATCCTTACCAAGCAACATGTAATATTTATTGTGTGCTTCTCCTTGTGTAATGCCTTCTTTTATGGCAAACGTGGTAAGCCGCTCATCATAATGCTCACTCTTTAAAGCTGCCTGCCACTGATCTTTGATAACAGATAAATTGGTGATCTCGTATTTTCCATTATTATTTATGCCTACCGGCTGATCAAGATAACTATTTGTCCCTGACTCATTACCCTGCTCTTTGCATGACAGGACAAGAAGCACGGCTAAAATGAAAAATAGAGTTTTATTCATTGTAGAAAGAGTAAGAATTGCACGAATGTACAATAATTTCTTTTCTTATGAAAATTTTGTTAAAAGTGGAAACCAAACACTCCTTTTACTGCAAATCTGTTAGCATCGGGCAAGTTTAAGTAGCTTCCTCTCCAGGCGAAATCAATACGGAACACCTTAAAGATATTGCCTATACCGGCATGGTATTCCCAATACACATCTTCAGGTGCACGATATACAATGTTAGAAGCATTAAGCTTAATATTCTCATCTGAAACTGTTCCCCAAACTCCCTTTATACCGATAATTTCGCGAAGGTTCAGGTCACGCAGCCCGGGTATACGAGAAAACAGCCTGCCGTTAAAGTTATGTTCAAAATGCAGCGAAACATATTCATCGGCCACAAACTCATAATAATTCATGAGGTTGTAAGTATTGTCTATGATAAAATAAGACTGGTTACCCGGTACTACACCCATAAGCCCCAGCGGAACCGCGCCAAATATCTTACCTGCTTCAAGCGTAGTAAACAGCCTGCCGAAGCCTCCTACCAATACTGGCTGGCGGTAATAAAACTGCAGCTTCTGGTACTCAAAATCACTTTCCAAAATACCCTTTATACCCTGGGTAAAGTTAAGGAAGAGCCTTGCATAATTGGTATCAACATCCGAGCGCTCCACGCCGTAGCCTATTGTCCTCCTGAAAGGCGTATAATCTATAAGGAAGCCGTATTCATATTGCCTGGTAAAGCCTTTTGTTCCTAACGAAGGATTATCAGCGTCTATGAAATAATCGAGGCTAAAGGTAGGTGATGCTGAATTTAGCGTACGGTAGGAGAAGCTTGTGCGGAACACAAGGTGCTTTACGGGTTCTATCTCCGCCGAAAAAGTTGTGAAGTTTATATCGGTAAGTTTGCTGTTATCCCCGCTGGCAAAAATGGCTGACGATGCAAAACTCCTGCCCAGCACATCGTTGGTAGCAGTAAGGCTCACCCCTATCTGCTCAATATCGCGCCTGTTGCCCGCAGCCAGTATTATACGTCTGCGCTTATCTACCATCCATTTACCGGAGATGCCATATTTAAACCTGTTGTCTTTAAAACCGTACGCCGTATAACCTTCTATCCTCCAGGGGTCGTTCTGTCCAAAGTAAGTACGCCCGCCGGTGCGTAAACGCAAGCCTTCAACGTCATTATAACCAACAGTTGAAAATATTGGGCCGTAATCAAAATTACCCATTTGATAATAACCGCTTCCCAGTGTTGCAATAAGCGTATAGTAGCGCTGGAACCGCGGAACCGTTTTTAGCGTATCAAGCATTTCATATATACCCCGCTCATCCTTATTAAGCCGTTCAAAACGGTTTTCCTCCCAATACTCATCAGACTTTGTGAGTACGGATTCATCAAACTGGTTTACTTCCTGTTTATAGAATTCCTGGGGCCGCTGTATATCAAACTTATGGTCACGGGCAAGGGTAGTACGCTTACCATAAACCCCTTTAGATTTTTCTTTTTTGTTCAGCGCGAAATCGGTCATCATGTGGTCGCGCGTAAGCAGGAATACCGAATCATTCAGCACCTCAAATTCCTGTTCTATGTAAATATCCTTTACCCAGTTGATATTGGCATTTTTGCTAACAGCCATATCAATTTTTTTAATGGCGAATGTGGTATCATTCACCCAAAAATTCCCTTTAAAAGTAAGCTCGTTCTTCCGGCGTGGGTAAAACACAATGTTATAGCACCACTTATTATCTATATAGGTACTGTCGTGCAGCACATAGTTATATACGTTAATACCTGTGCGCGACAGTGGGCTTACAAAATCCTTATCAAAAAGCTTTAGGTAGTTGTCGTATATATCATAATCAGCATACAGGTCTTTTATAAAAGCAATGATTTGCTGATTGTTGCTAAAGCCGGAGTTTTTATTGGCCTTAAGTATCTCTTTTCGGCTGTTGGTGGTATTATCCCCATATACCTCGCTTATGGCTTCATTTATAAATATGGGCAGGTATGTTTTACCGGTAACGTCTGATGTATCTACATGCTGAAAGATGAATTCCATACCCTTAAACAGCTTGCTGTTCATCACAGTACTGTCTATGCTGTTCATGTCAAACTCTACCTTTTCATATTTATCGTATTCATATTGCTTAAACATCCTGAGCCCGTTCTTGCGGCGTCGTTCCCATATTTTACGAAGTATGTCAATGGCAGGATTATTTTTTTTGGATGTTTTTCCTGAATATACCACAACCTCTTTTATTTCACGTGCTTCAGTAAGCATTACAACAAGGTCATAGGTTACCGGTTTTTCCAGCGTAACCTCTTTCGGGGTAAAGCCTACAAAAGAAATAACAAGATCTGAATATGAATTTGTAGATTCAAGGTAAAATTTACCGTTTTCATCTGTAATTACACCTTCGCTCGTGCCTTTAAAATAAACATTTGCATAAGGTACAGGCCCGTTATTGTCATCAACTACCTGCCCGCTCACTTTTGTCTGGGCAACTACAGCAGCTGTAAAGGCTATAAAAAACCACAGCAAAAACAGTATCTTCTTTTTCATAGGGCTATAAACAAAAAAACTTCATCATATAGTACATGATGAAGTTTCAAATATAGGTGTTATTTTCTTACTTATACATAACTTTTTTGACAGCCTTAACAACATCGTCTGCGTTTGGCAACCATTCTTTTAAAAGAGCCGGAGAATAAGGCGCGGGGGTATCGGCCGTAGTAATACGCTGTATTGGAGCATCAAGATAATCAAATGCCTTTTCCTGTACCATGTATGTAATTTCTGAAGCCACGCTTGCAAAAGGCCAGGCCTCTTCAAGAACCACAAGCCTGTTGGTTTTTTTTACAGAAGTAAGAATGGTATCATAATCCATAGGGCGTACAGTACGAAGGTCGATGATCTCGCAGCTGATGCCGTCCTTCTCTAATTCTTCGGCAGCGGTGTAAGCCTCCTTAATTATTTTACCGAAAGATACTATGGTAACATCTTTACCTTCACGCTTAATGTCGGCAACACCAAGCGGAATGGTATATTCTCCTTCAGGCACCTCGCCTTTGTCGCCATACATCTGCTCAGACTCCATGAAGATAACAGGATCATTATCACGTATAGCTGACTTTAATAACCCTTTTGCATCATACGGGTTAGAAGGCACTACTACCTTAAGCCCCGGTGTGTTTGCATACCAGTTCTCAAAAGCCTGAGAGTGCGTAGCGGCAAGCTGCCCTGCTGAAGCTGTAGGCCCACGGAATACCATAGGCATGCTGAACTGCCCGGCCGACATCTGGCGCATTTTAGCGGCATTGTTTATAATTTGGTCAATACCTACAAGCGAGAAGTTAAAGGTCATGAACTCTACAATTGGCCTGTTTCCGTTCATGGCGCTACCTACCGCAATACCGGCAAAGCCAAGCTCGGCAATAGGGGTATCTATAACCCTTTTAGGGCCAAACTCGTCAAGCATTCCTTTTGAGGCTTTATAGGCACCGTTGTATTCGGCTACCTCTTCACCCATTAAATATATGGTTTCGTCACGGCGCATTTCTTCGCTCATAGCTTCGCAAATGGCTTCCCTGAATTGTATCGTTCTCATGAAATTAATTTTCTGAATTGAATTGAAAGGCAAAAATAAAAATTTTAGTTTATAACATTCACTTATTATTAGCTATTTTACCTGTTTTGTTTTATATAAGTGCTTAAAAGTAACGAAAACGAAATAGTAGATAGTCTAACAGAAATATATATTTTTACCCCGTACAAAATAACCTGAAAAATCATGAAAAAAATTATTCTTCTTTTTACACTAATGCTAACGTCCAATGTGTTCGCTGTTACATTTTACAGCGCTAAAATTTTATATTTGGACGGCAAAGTAACAGAAGGCTACGCGAGCCTGCCTTCAAATCACGTATTAACGGGCAATGTAAGCTTCTCGACATCTGAAAATGGCAAATCAGCTAAGCTTAATGATGATGATATACAAAGCATTACCTACACCACCAAAAGCGGTAACCAATACTATTTTGAACATACCAGCTACAGGCACCTTTCAGGAAAGAAATATGATAAAACCTCCAAAAAAAAATTTTGGATGCTGGTAACGTTCTCTCATGAATTGATAACAACCTACAGCAATGCACAATCGTACTATATTGATAAAGAAGAAAAAATAGTATCTAAAAGTGTAGACAGCGGGACATGGGCTGACATTTTTATATTATTTAAACGGCCCGGCGAAACAGTACCTACCATGATTACATCTATTACTTACGGAGCCGAAGTTATGAACCAGCAAAAAATGTTCAGGAATGCTGCTGCGCGATATTTTGAAGCCGACACTGCTTTTGCTGATAGGATAAAAAATAAAGAATTTAAACATAATGAGGTAGGGAAAATAGTTAACGCCTACATTGAATACAAGAACAACTAAGCCTTAATCAATTTTGTCAACATTTCATACCATAATTTAGAGGAAATATCAAAAATATTATGCATGCATAGTTTCATAATTCAGGATAATTTACTAATTTCGTTGCCCATAACTTAGCTTAATTACATTTAAATTATAAAAAATGAAAATATTAGTTTGCATCAGCCACGTGCCTGATACTACTTCAAAGATCAATTTTACCAATGGCGACAGTGAGTTTGATGCCAATGGAGTACAATTTGTAATAAACCCTAATGATGAGTTTGGCCTTACAAGGGCAATATTATTTAAAGAACAACAAGGCGCGAGCGTTACTGTTGTAAATGTTGGAGGCCCTGATGCCGAGGCTACTTTAAGGAAAGCCCTGGCTATTGGCGCTGATGAAGCAATTCGTGTTAACGCGACCCCTACCGATGGTTTCTTTGTTGCAAAGCAACTAGCGGAAGTAGTTAAGAACGGGGGGTATGACCTTGTAATTGCCGGTAAAGAATCACTTGATTATAATGGTGGAATGGTACCGGGAATGCTTGCAGGCATACTTGGGTATGACTTTGTAAACTCATGCATTAAATTAGATATAAACGGCACTGAAGCAAAAGCAGTGCGCGAAATTGACGGCGGCAAGGAAACCCTTAGCGCTAAACTGCCACTTGTAATTGGCGGGCAAAAAGGCCTTGTTGAAGAAAAAGACCTAAGGATACCAAACATGCGCGGCATTATGATGGCAAGGCAAAAAGCCCTTACTATACTTGAGCCCATATCAGCTGATGCTAAAACCAAAGCAGTTAAGTTTGAAAAGCCTACGCCTAAGTCAGCTGTAAAAATGGTAAGTCCTGATAACCTTGATGAGCTGGTAAACCTGCTGCACAACGAGGCGAAAGTTATTTAATTGTTGATTTGGTTATTCGTGAATTTGTTGATTTGAAGAACAAATGCACGAAATACCGGATGCAGCTTCTAATAAACAAATAAACGAATCCACAAATAAACTATAAGATCATGTCTATCTTAATATATGCTGAATCAGCAGAAGGAAAATTCAAAAAGACTGCATTTGAGCTTGCCTCTTATGCTAAAAAAATAGCCGGCGAAACACGTAGTACCGTAACTGCCGTAACCATAAATGCTGCCGATGCTTCGCCGCTGGGCCAGTATGGTGTTGACAAAGTACTTAACGTAAAGTCAGACAAGCTTTCATCTTTTAACGCTAAAGCAATTGCCGATGCTGTTAAACAGGCTGCGCAAAAAGAAGGCGCTAAAGTAGTATTGTTTGCCTCTACTACCGACAGCCTTTACATTGCACCTCTTGTAGCTGTAGGCCTTGAGGCAGGATATGCAAGTAACGTAGTAGCGCTGCCTGAAAGCCTTTCACCTTTCCGCGTGAAGAGGAACGCTTTCTCAAACAAAGCTTTTAATGTTACGGAAATAAATACCGATGTAAAAGTACTTGCTATCGGCAAAAACTCTTTCGGCCTTGTAGAATCAGCCGGAAGTGCTTCTGTAGAAGAATTTACACCAACACTTAACGATAATGATTTTACCGTTAAAGTAGAATCATCAGAAAAAGTTACAGGCAAAGTAACCATTGCCGATGCTGAAGTGGTAGTATCAGGCGGCCGTGGCATGAAAGGCCCTGAGAACTGGCATATGATTGAAGACCTTGCTGCAGCGCTTGGCGCCGCTACTGCCTGCTCTAAGCCTGTAAGCGACCTTGGCTGGAGGCCTCACAGCGAACACGTAGGACAGACAGGTAAACCGGTAGCATCTAACCTGTATATTGCCGTGGGTATCTCCGGGGCTATACAGCACATTGCAGGTATTAACTCATCAAAAGTTAAGGTTGCCATTAACTCTGACCCTGATGCTCCTTTCTTTAAAGTAGCTGATTACGGAGTGGTTGGCGATGCTTTTGAGATACTGCCAAAACTGACAGAAAAAATAAAAGCTTTCAAAGCTCAGAACTCATAATTTTATTATAAATTGTGGCCCTAAAACGGCTATCTGGCATTAGATAGTTTTATCTTTGTTCAGATAGCCTTTTTTTGTACACGTAAATATATGAGCTTAGTAAAACTTACTATTAAAGGAATCTCATACAGCCAGACCCAAAACGGAGCGTATGCCTTGATCCTTAATGAAGTAGACGGTGAAAGAAAACTACCTATTGTAATCGGCGCATTTGAAGCCCAGTCTATTGCCATTGCCCTTGAAAAAGAAATAAAGCCGCCAAGGCCGCTTACGCACGATCTGTTTAAAAATTTTGCCGACAGGTTTGACATTGTTGTGAAGCAGGTTATCATTCATAAACTGGTTGACGGCGTTTTCTTTTCGAGCATAATATGCGAAAGAGACAGGATTGAAGAAATCATTGACGCCCGTACGTCTGACGCTATTGCTCTGGCCCTGCGTTTTAGCGCACCTATCTTTACCTATAAAAACATCCTTGACAAGGCGGGCATTTATCTTAAGATAAACCCTGAATCTGAAAACGAAGGCGCGGAAGAACATGATGAAGTGCTTTCGGAGCCGCAAACCTTCGGCAGCAGCGAAACCGTGTCCGGCGAAGGCTATACGCAATACAGCCTGCAGGAGCTACACGACATGCTGGAAGGCGCCGTGCAGAATGAGGACTATGAAAAGGCTGCAAAAATCAGGGACGAAATATCCAAAAGAGAGAGTTGATTCGTTTTTTGCTTAGGTGTTAAGCCGATAGCATATCATGGTTAATAAATATTGAAAAAATTCCGCTGCACAATTGTTCAGGGGAATTTTCATTTTATGTACTTTGCGTTTGATTACGAACAATCGACTCAACATCCAACACCTCAACAATAAACAATAAAGATGAAGCAGTATCACGACCTTGTAAAGCATGTTTTAGAGACCGGCAACCAAAAAGGCGACCGTACAGGAACCGGAACAATAAGTGTTTTTGGCTACCAGATGCGTTTTGACCTGAGCGAAGGTTTTCCTTTGGTTACTACAAAAAAACTGCACCTGAAGTCGATAATCCATGAACTGCTGTGGTTTTTGAAAGGTGACACCAATATTAAATACCTTAACGATAACGGAGTGCGCATTTGGGATGAATGGGCTGACGAAGATGGCAACCTGGGTCCCGTATACGGCCATCAGTGGCGCAATTGGGATAGCAAAGAAATTGACCAGATTACAGAGCTGATAGATACACTTAAAACAAACCCGAACAGCCGCCGTATGCTTGTTTCGGCATGGAACCCAAGCGTATTGCCTGACACTTCTAAATCGTTTGCAGATAATGTAGCTGAAGGCAAAGTAGCGCTCCCACCCTGCCATGCGTTCTTCCAATTTTATGTTGCTGATGGCAAATTAAGCTGCCAGCTGTACCAGCGTAGTGCTGATATATTTTTGGGTGTTCCTTTTAACATTGCTTCGTATGCGCTGCTAACCCTTATGATTGCGCAGGTTTGCGGGTACCAGCCGGGAGATTTCATCCACACGTTTGGCGATGCCCACATTTATAACAACCATATTGAGCAGCTGGAACTGCAGCTTACCCGTGAACCACGCCCGCTGCCAACCATGAAGCTAAACCCTGAAGTAAAAAACATCTTCGATTTTACATTTGAAGATTTTACTCTCGAAAACTACGACCCTCACCCACACATTAAAGGCGCTGTGGCGGTGTAAGATATTTTTCCTATCTTAGTTTTACCAAAAACAACTTTATGGAAAGCAACCAGCAGGAACTTTATGAATATGCACGAAAGCGTGTAAAACAAAAGAAACGCGTTTATTTCCATTTTGTATTATTTTTTGTTGGCAGCATCTTCCTGTACATTATCAATAAAGTCCTTAAGGTAGATGAGCTGGATGACTGGTACCTGTGGGCAATTACCGCATGGGCTTTCCTGTTCATAATGCATTTTATAAAAGTATTTGTTACCGAAAGCTTCATCAATAAAAAATGGGAACAGGAGCAGATAACCAAGCTGGTGGCGCGCCAGGAGCGACGCATAAGCCAGCTGGAAAAGAAAATAGAGAACGATAATACTTCCGCATAAATGACCCTCACCCTTATTGCCGCCATTGCGGAGAATAATGCCCTGGGCAAAGACAACCAGATGCTGTGGCACCTGCCTGATGATTTTAAACGCTTTAAGCAGCTAACCTCAGGCCACTACATCATTATGGGGCGCAAGACTTTTGAGAGCCTGCCCGGCATGCTGCCTAACCGAACTCATGTTGTTATTACCCGCCAGCAAGATTATAAAGCAGAAGGGTGCATTATTGTGAATAGTCTTGAGGAAGCGTTGGCTGCCTGTCCGCAGGATGATGAGGTTTTTATAATTGGCGGTGGTGAAATTTATAAGCAGTCTATCGGTAGAGCTAATAAACTGGAGTTAACCCGCGTACACGGGGTTGCACCGGAGGCAGATG
>JAEWKB010000033.1 GCA_023386255.1 Bacteroidota bacterium | reverse complement strand
ATTTTAAAGTAAAGCAGCCGGCAGTATTCTCGGCGTATGCTGATGTTAAAGTGTATAAGTCACTGTTTGTCACAGCTTATACCCAGCAAAAACTAAAAGAAGATAATGAAAATGACCAGATAGGCATTCAGAACATTGTAACAGTAACACCACGTTATTCAATAGATGTTTTTGAAGCTTATGTGCCGCTTTCACACAATGAAATTTCAGGCTTTACTGCCGGCCTTGGCTTCCGCCTCGGAGGATTTTTTATTGGGTCAGGCTCAATCCTTTCAGCCGCTGTAAGTGAAACCGACCAGGCTGATGCTTACATAGGTTTCCGCTACGGTTTCTAACACTAACAATGAAGTCAGGTACAAGCCGCACTATAATGTGCGGCTTTTTTTATGCTAAAATGGTTATAAAGTAATTCTTACTAAACAATATTCTTCTTAATTTCAGGCTACTAAATCTGAAAATTATGAGATGGTTAGGAAGAAGGCAAAGCGATAATGTTGATGACCGCCGGGGTATGTCGGGCGGCAAAATAGCTGCAGGAGGCGGCATCATTGGTGTAATAGTGCTGCTGATAAGCATGTTTACAGGCGGCGATGGTTCGGGTGTGCTTAATGAAATCCAGAACCAGCTGCAACAAGGCGGCGGAGGAAATGAGCAAACGCGTGAACTTACTGCCGAAGAACAGCAGATGGGTGACTTTGTACGCACGGTGCTTGCCGATACAGAAGATGTTTGGGCGAAAATATTCAACGAACAGGGAATGACCTACGAGAATCCTAAACTTGTACTTTTTACTGATGCTGTACAAACAGCATGCGGGGGCGCATCATCAGCCTCAGGGCCTTTTTACTGCCCGCTGGACAGGAAGGTGTACATGGACCTCGCCTTTTTTGAAGAATTGCAGTCGCGGTTTGGCGCTAAGGGTGGCGACTTTGCCATTGCCTATGTTATTGCGCACGAAGTAGGCCATCATGTACAGACACTTTTAGGAACATCAGAAAAAGTAAGGCAGATGCAGCAGCAAACCAATGAACGGGGTGCTAACCGGCTTTCGGTAGCGCAGGAGCTGCAGGCCGATTTTTATGCGGGGCTTTGGGCGCATTATAATGAAGAGATGAACAATGTGCTTGAAGAAGGGGACATTGAGGAAGCCCTAAGCGCAGCCAATGCTGTTGGTGATGATGCCATACAAAAACGTGCACAGGGACATGTGGTGCCTGATTCGTTTACCCATGGCACATCTGAACAGCGGATGTACTGGTTTAAAAAAGGGTTTGCTACAGGCGATATTACACAGGGCAATACCTTTGATGAAATACAATAACTTTACTACTACTGTAAATCAGCATCTTAAAAAATATTATGAAAATGTAGCTTTTTTCATGCAACCTTTTTAAATTTTTTGCATCTAATTTACAAAGCGCCTAATCAACGCTTATAATTATTATTTTAAATCATCAATCATCAAAATGAAAACACTGTTACTTTCAGGTGTAATGGCAGTATTTGCTATTGCACAAATTAATGCACAAAACACTTACACCCAAAATTTTAACGGCCAACAGGCGGCCATTCTTGCCGTAGGCTGGCAGTTTCCTGTAATAGCAGCCAATCCTCAAAATAATGGCATTTACAGTACCAGCCCCAGCATAGCAGCTATAGGCATAGAAGGAGGTGCGGCCGGTATTGGTACCTTTAATCTGGTAAATAATATACCTGTACAAATACAAAATCTTGATTGTGCTATTGTTTCTCCTGTATTTGTATTGCCTTCAACTGTTACCGATATAAACTACAGATTAGGAAGCGTTCGTGTAAGCGGCAGCGCCAACTCGCATTATTCAATGTATGTGGTTACTGAAGCCGAATATAATGCAGCCATCACCCCTACTGCGCTTAGAACACTTTTAGACAGCAAAATGGCAGATGACGAAGCAACCCTTAGCAACGAAACTGTAGATTCTTCTTTTGACACTACAGATTATGCAGGCGAGCGCATTCGGCTGATTTTCAGGGTTCATAACTCACCCGGCAACAGTATATTCCTTGTTGATAATATTGTTATACAGGGCGCCACACTTAACAATGAAGCACTCGTACAGGAAGATTTTAAAATGTATCCAAATCCTGTGTTAAATCAGCTAAACGTTAGTGTAACAGATAATTATATAGAGAATATTATAATTACCGACATTAACGGGCGCATATTGCTGGATAAAAAATACACTGCCGCAGATAATGCAGTAATTGATACTTCTGGATTTAGCACAGGTGTATATACTATTACTGTTACGGCAGGTAACCGAAAAGTGCTTAAAAAAATTATTAAATTGTAAAAAAAAAGTCCTGAGAATCAGGGCTTTTTTATTGCTTTTATTGACTATACATCAGCTTCCTTTGTATCCGTACACTTCTGCAGTACCGTCTTTTGCTACATGTACTTCGAGTTGAGAAAATCCACTATCAGTAAGTTTACCTTCCAGGAAGCTATTGATTTGGGCTTTAGAAATTAAATTTACATAATCCTTCGCAATCGATTCCTCGTGTTGAAGATAAACCTTTGTACTGTTACCAATTAAGTGAGTATATGGCCTTATGCCTGCTTTAGTAACAGCATTGTGCTCTTTATATACCTTTTGATTCTCATCCAAAAAGCTTACAGCATGCATTGTGCCTTTGCCTAAGTTATAAAGAATGCTATTGAAGCATGTGTACAATCCGGCCTTTGAGCCAGCTCCTCACGTGCATCCTTTACTATATGAGCAATAGACTCATTTGTTTTAAACTTTGCTTCATTTATTGTGGAATATTCAAATAATCTGGAAAAGTCAATATCAATATCTAAACCCTCGCTGAAAAGATTATCAAATAGTTCGGTTTCTGATGTTGTAAATTGCTGTGTTGAGGCATTTTCTTCAACACTGCACGAGAGGCACGAAAATGATGCAATAAAAATAATTATAAAGTGTTTCATTTTGTAAGTTAGTTGGTTGTACATCAGCTAATTTACAAAAAACATTTACTAATTGTTCTTTTTAGCATTCATTATCTGCCACTGTTCGTTTAAGTACTTTACCTTGCGTACCTCTTTAAGTATATCCTCGCGCTCCTCATCATACTCATCAGAATCCTTGTCTTGATAATTGTCAATATCCACTGCCCTTTCCAGCAGGTTCTCCATTACTGGTTGCAATTTATCTTTTACTATCTGAGGCATCGCATCAAATAGTTCTTTCAGTTCTTGTTTTAGCATATTTGTTGTTTAAAGTGCTTCGACAGGCTCAGCATTTCCTGCCCTGCTATTGGAACAGTTAGCAATAAATTTACAATTTAAAATTCAGAATTTAAAATGATTATCCAAGCCAACCCTCCCTGTCCAGGCTGCGGTACTGTATGGCTTCGGCTATATGCTGCGATTCTACATTATCAGAGGCATCAAGGTCGGCAATAGTACGTGATACCTTTAATATCCTGTCATATGCCCGCGCAGACAGGTTCAGCCTCTCCATAGCTGTTTTAAGCAGTTGAAGCGATGTTTCATCAAGTTGGCAGTACTCGCGTATCTGCTTGGTGTTCATCTGGGCATTGTAATGTATGTTCTCCAGATGCTCAAACCGTGCAGACTGCAGTTCTCTTGCCCTTGTAACCCGTTCGCGTATATCAACGCTGCTTTCGGCTTTGCGGTTGTCTGAGAGTTTTTCAAACGGCACCGGCGTAACTTCTATGTGTATGTCTATCCTGTCCAGCAGCGGCCCGGATATCTTGCTAAGGTAGCGCTGCATTTCGTGCGGTGATGAGCTCACGGGGGCATCAGGATCATTAAAATAACCGCCGGGACTCGGGTTCATACTTGCAACCAGCATAAATGAAGACGGATAGGTAATAGTAAATTTAGAGCGCGATATGGTAACTTCACGGTCTTCCAGCGGTTGGCGCATCACTTCCAGCACCGTACGTTTAAATTCAGGAAGCTCATCTAAAAACAGTACGCCATTATGCGCCAGTGAAATTTCACCGGGCTGCGGGTAACTACCGCCGCCAACAAGTGCCACATCACTGATAGTGTGATGCGGGTTCCGGAAAGGCCGCTGGTTCATAAGGCCCACATCTTTTATCTTTCCGGCAACGCTGTGTATTTTAGTTGTTTCGAGCGCCTCCTTCAGCGTCATCGGTGGCAGGATGCTTGGCAGCCTTTTGGCCAGCATGGTCTTACCTGCCCCCGGAGGGCCAATAAGTATTATGTTGTGTCCGCCTGCTGCGGCAATTTCCATACAGCGTTTTATACTCTCCTGCCCTTTTACATCGGCAAAATCAAACTCCGGAAAATCAAGTGTTTTATAGAATTCTTCGCGTGTGTTTATAACTGTAGGTTCAATAGTGCCGCGGCCTTCAAAAAAATCAATAACCTCGGTAACATTTTCTACACCGTAAACATCAAGGCCTGCTACAATAGCGGCTTCTTTCACATTCTGCTTCGGCAGGAAAAAACCTTTAAAACCTTCTTCTTTAGCTTTAATAGCTATCGGCAATACTCCTTTAACGGGCTGAAGGCTTCCGTCCAGCGACAGTTCACCCATAATTATGTACTTATCAACCTCATCAGCGTTTATCTGGCCTGAAGCAGCAAGTATTCCTATAGCAAGTGTAAGGTCATAAGCAGAGCCTTCCTTTCGCAGGTCGGCAGGCGCCATGTTTATGGTAATTTTTTTGCCCGGCAGGCTGTAACCGTTATTTTTTAGTGCGGCTGCAATACGGTAGCTGCTTTCTTTAATGGCATTATCCGGCAGGCCTACCAGGTGGTACCCTATCCCTTTATCAATGTTAACTTCAACGGTTATGGTTGTGGCTTCCACGCCAAAAACAGCACTCCCGAAAACTTTTATAAGCATATTTCTTTGTAAGCGTTATTTTTTACAACATCCGTCAAGGGCTTCATAAGCCACAGGATCAGCCTTTACATCGTCAGCATCATAGCCCAGTTTGCTTATTGCTGTCCTTATAGTTGTAATATCAGTTTTCCTGGTGTTGTACACTACTTTTATGGTCATTTCCTTTTCGTTAAGGGTTACCATCTGTACTCCTTTTTCCTTTAGCAGCACCTTTTCAAATTTTGGCCCGCAGGTCTCACAGGCTTTGCAGTGGTCACAGTATATTGCAGTTTTAATTATTGCTGTTTCGGTAGTTTTTTGTTTTTGTGAGAAAGCAGCCGCCGAAAAAAGCAGTGTAAGCAATACCAGTACAGTTTTAAATGACTTCATCAGTATAAATTTAAGAATGCCGAAAATACATAAAATTCTTCCATTTCATAAATTAGAGTAAAAATAATGCTGAAAATTTTCTTAACAGGAAATTACTTTTTACTTTTATGGATACAAATCACCAATAAATAAATCATGGGACTATTTAATGCCATAATGGGACACGCATCTGAAGTGTCTGTAGAAAAAATTTCACAGGAATTCCAGCCTATACTGGTTCCGGGGGAGCATATTGAAAAGGCTTTTAAGCTGATAAGAGATATGTTTGTATTCACTAACAAACGCCTTATACTGGTTGACAAGCAGGGGCTTACAGGCTCTAAAGTAGAT